>JBEEMY010000341.1:0-3479 GCA_041192415.1 Verrucomicrobiota bacterium
CAGCAGCGATATTTCTTTGCTGGGCGAAACCGCGCCCGGCGATGGCATCACGCTCTACGGACGTTCCGTTTCTTTCAGCGGACAAAAAAACTGCATCGTGCGCCACCTCCGTTTCCGCGAAGGCATTGCCGGCGACCGGGGCAAATGTTCCGTGAATCTTTCCAGCGGCAGCAACATGATCTTCGACCATTGCAGCATCCAGTGGGGACGCTGGGATTGTCTGGGCGTCACGCAAGGCAGCCACGACCTCACGTTTCAAAATTGCATCATCGGCGAGGGCGTGGATCCGCAACGCTTCGGCTCGCTTTCCGACTCGGTGACCAACCTCACCTATTCGCACAATCTCTGGATCAACAATCAGAGTCGCAATCCCAAGGCGAAGGGAAAAATTCAATACATCAACAACGTCGTTTACAACTGGGGCGTGTGCGGCTTGGTCGGCGGCCATTCCGGAGCGGATCATTTTCAAGATGTCGTTGGAAATTATTTCATCGCCGGGCCGAATTCTAACCAGCACGCCGTTGGCGAATGTGCCAAAACCGACCACGTTTTTCTCAAAGGAAACTTCGCGGACTTGGACAAGGACGGAAAATTGAATGGCCGCGACCTCGTTCAAGCCGATTTTGGTTCCGCCGAAAAAGCGCCGACGTTCGTGGACGCACCGAGCAATGGTTCGCTCGACCATTTGAAAATTGAATCCGCCGCCGCCGCGCTGACAAATGTTTTGGCCAACGCCGGCTGCTCGCAGCTTCGCGATGCCGTGGACGTGCGCTTGATTGACGCTGTGAAATCCTTCGGCACGCGCGGAAAAATTATTCACGACGAAAAAGAAGTCGGCGGCCTCTGACCGTTGGAGTTCAAGCTTCAGCTTGTCTGCCGGGCGTAGCGGTTAAAGTCGCAAGCTAAAGCTTGAACTCCAACCCACCTGTCTTATTTTTCACCGAGTGAAATCCGCCGCGCCAAACCTGCTCCCGTTGCTGAAGCAATACTTCGGTTTCACTTCCTTTCGCCCGTTGCAGGAAGAGATCATCCGCGACTCGCTCGCGGGCAAAGACACGTTCGCGCTACTGCCGACGGGCGGCGGTAAATCGCTTTGCTTTCAACTTCCCGCACTCACGCGCGACGGCCTCACCGTCGTCGTTTCACCCTTGATAGCATTGATGAAAGATCAGGTGGACGCCCTGCAAGCCGCCGGTGTGGCGGCAACGTTTTTGAACTCGTCGCTCGCGGCGGGCGAAGGGCGCGAACGTCTGCGCAAATTGCATAACGGCGAATTCCAATTGCTCTACGTCGCCCCGGAGCGCCTGATGCTTTCCGGCTTTTTGACCGACCTGCAAAAGTGGAACGTCCGGCTCATCGCCATTGACGAGGCGCATTGCATCAGCGAATGGGGTCATGATTTCCGCCCCGAATACCGCCAGATCGCCGACCTGCGGAAACATTTTCCCAAGGTTCCCTTCATGGCGCTCACCGCCACCGCCACGGGGCGTGTGCGCGAGGACATCATCTCGCATCTAAAACTGCACGAGCCGAAATGTTACGTCGCCAGTTTCAACCGCCCGAACCTGACCTACCGCGTTCTCGCCAAAAATAAACCCTACGATCAACTGCTGGCTTTTCTGCGCACGCGTCCTAAGGAAAGCGGAATTGTTTATTGCATGTCGCGCAAGGCGACCGAGAGCGTGGCGCAGCGTTTGAACGAAGATGGCGTGAAAGCCCGTCCGTATCACGCCGGCCTCACGCCGACGGAGCGCAGCACGCATCAGGAATTATTTTTGCGCGACGACATCCGCGTAGTCTGCGCGACCATCGCGTTCGGCATGGGCATCAACAAGCCGAACGTCCGCTTTGTCGTCCACTACGACTTGCCGAAAAACGTCGAAGGCTACTATCAGGAGACGGGCCGCGCTGGTCGCGACGGATTGCCGGGCGAATGTGTTTTGCTCTTCAGCCCCGGCGATGCGGTGAAGCAGACGATGTTCATTGACGAAAAAACCGATGCGCACGAACGGCAGGTTGCCCGCGAACAATTGCAGCAGATGGTTCACTACGCCGAGTGCGCGAACTGCCGCCGCGTCGAGTTGCTGGCGTATTTTGGTGAGGAATTTTCCGCCGATAGTTGCGGCGCGTGCGACAACTGCCTTTCCCCGCGCGCCACGTTCGACGGGACGCTCGCCGCGCAAAAATTTCTGTCCTGCGTCTTCCGCATCCGCGAGAAAAACGGTTTTGGCGTGGGACTGAATCACGTTGTCGAAGTCCTCACCGGCGCGGACACGGAAAAAATCCGCAGTTGGAATCACGCCCAGCTTTCCACCTTCGGCATCGGCAAAGAACACAGCCGACCCGAATGGGCGGCAATCGGTCGCGAACTCGTGCGGCTCGGCTTGCTTCGGCAGACGGCGGAGAAATTCAGCGTGTTGGAATTGACCAATGCTGGCGCGGCGATGCTCAAGCAACGCACCAAGGTCACGCTCACCAAGCCCGTCACCGCGCCGGAAACGCAGAAGCATCACGTCGGCGAAATCGCCTGCGACGAAACCTTGTTCGAGCGCCTGCGCGAAGTTCGCAAAAAGCTCGCCGACGAACGCGATGTGCCTGCCTACATTGTTTTCTCCGACGTGGCGCTGCGGCAGATGGCGCGGAATTACCCTGCCGACGAACGCGAGTTTACCCGCATCAGCGGCGTCGGTGAAAAGAAGTTGCGCGAGTTCGGCGCGTCTTTCCTCGGCGAAATTGAAGCGTATCTGGCCACGAACGCGCGGCAGATTTTTGCGGAAGAATCCTTTGTCGTTCCCGTGGCGCAGCGTTCCAGCCTCGGCGACACCGCGCGCGAAACACTCCGCCGCTTTCGCGCGGGTGCGTCACCGGCTGAAATCGCCGCCAGCCGCAATCTGGTGGTCGGCACGATTTACGGCCATCTCGCCACCGCGATTGAGGCGGGCGAGGGGATTGATCTGGCGCAACTCATCAACGCCGAGGCGCAGGCGGAGATTGCCGCCGCGTTCAAGCGCACTGGCTGGGGCAACATCGTCGGCGCGCGGGAATTGCTGGGCGAGAAATATGATTTCGGTCTGCTGCGAGTTTTCCGCGCGGCGGCGAATGTGCAGCTGCGGCGAGTCGGCGGGTAAAGATCGTAAGTCTTTTTGGCTTCAGGCAAAGAGACTGGTTTTTTTCAACACCGTTGCATCAATCAATCCCTGATCCGTCAGCTTCAACGATGGAATCGGCGAGAGCGCGAGAAATGAGAGCGTCATGAAAGGCGCGGCCAGATCGCAGCCGAGCGCTTGGGCGGCGGCATTCAAATCATCAATCAGCTTCATCGCTTTCGGCAACGGTTGGTCGGAAACCAATCCTGCGATGGGCAGTGGTAATACGGCTTTTACTTTGCCATCAACGACGGCGACCTGACCACCTTGCATCCGTTCCAGTTCCTGAATCGCGAACAAGATGTCCGCGTCATTCGTTCCGGCGACGATGAC
>JBEEMY010000342.1:0-3474 GCA_041192415.1 Verrucomicrobiota bacterium
TTCGCAATTTTTAGTTTCCCCCTCGGTATTTTCCTCAAAGAAAAAATGACAAACTTCATTGACGTTGTCGGTGCGGTCGCCGAACCTTTCTTATGCAACCGTCCATGAAGCCTTCTCTAACTTTGCACGCCCGCACAAAGGCGTATGCCAAGGATTCCTCCCTGAAAAGTTGGTGGTGCATTTTTACCTCCACTTTTTATCTCGTCGCAGGATTGACCGCTACTTTGCCGTGGCAGTCGTTGCCCTTGGTGGCACGCATTGCTTTTAGCATCGTCTCCGGGTTATTGATCGTTCGCCTCTTCGTGATTTACCACGACCAGCAGCACCGTGCCATTCTGCCGCGCTCCCGCCCGGCGGAACTTTACATGAGAATCTTCGGCATCTGGGTGCTTTGCCCCAGCAGCATCTGGCGCAGTTCTCATGACTACCACCACGCGCACAATTCCAAGCTCCGCAGTGCCTACATCGGCTCATATCCGGTCATGACCAAAGAACAATACGCCGTCACCGACCGCTGGGATCGTTTCAAATACCTTTTCATCCGCCACCCGTTCACGATTCTCTTTGGCTACGTTTTTGTTTTCCTGTTCAGCATGGTGATTCTCCCCGTTTTCAAATCACCCCGCAAACACTACGACTGTATTCTCTCCTTCGTGCTCCACCTCGCCATCGCGGCCACGCTGGTGCTAATGTCCGGCTGGGTTACGCTGGTGCTCACACTCATCATGCCTCTCGCCATCGCCAGTGCGTTGGGAGCCTACCTGTTTTATGCCCAGCACAATTTCCCCACCGTTACCTACAAGGATAAATGCGGCTGGACGTATGAAGGTGCCGCGCTCGAATCATCCAGCTACTTGAAGACCAACCGGGTGATGGCTTGGTTCACCGCCAACATCGGCTATCACCACATCCACCATTTGAATCACCGCATCCCGTTCTACCGTCTGCCGGAAATTTACCGCGAGATACCCGAACTACAGACTGCGAAAACCACCACCCTCTCACCGTTGGAGATAATCCGCTGCCTGCGCCTGAAAGTCTGGGACGTGGAAGCCCAACGCATGGTCGGCGTGCGCGGGTTGTAAGTGCTTCTGAAAAGTTCCGTCTTTGTGCTCTTTGCGTTCTCTGCGGTTAAATAACGAACGCAATTTGCGCCGTGGTTACTGAATTCTAAACCACGCCGTCTTCAGATACGCTGGCTCCTCGCGGTTCACCGGAAAATCCGGCGGCTGCGGAACGTAAAGCTGCTTCACAATTTTCCGCTTCGCCGCGCGCACCGCCGCTGTCACGTCCGCGAGAAATTTCTCCGGCGTAAACTCCGCCGCATTCGTCGAGGCCAACAGCACACCGCCGGGTTTCAGGACGGGCAGGGCGGCGGTCACCAGCTTGCCGTAATCTTTTTCCGCGCGGAAAGTTCCGTGCTCCTTCGATTGTGAAAACGTCGGCGGGTCGAGCACGATGGCATCGAACGCGCGCCCCTTCTTCGCCAGCCGTCGTAACCAATCAAACGTGTCGCCGTAGATGAAGTCATGCGCCGCCGGGTCGAGGCCGTTCAGCGCGAAGTTCCGTTTGCCCCATTCCAAATATTTTTTCGAGAGATCCAGGCTCGTCGTTCGCGCGCCCGCCTGCGCCGCGCATACCGAGAAACCGCAGGTGTAGGCGAAACAGTTGAGGAGTTGATAGCCGTTAGTTGATCGGTGAAAGTCCGCCGCGACATGGCCGGTGAGCAGGCGGCAGCGGTTGTCACGTTGATCCAAAAATAAACCGACGGAATAGCCTTCGTTGAAACTCATTTCGTAACGAACCCCGTTCTCCAAAATTTCAAACCGCTCCGGCGCGGCCTCGCCAAATACAAGTTGGGGCGAGGCGTCAGCCACGTTGGACTTGCGGACATGGCGCGAAAGAATTTTATGATACGCCCCGCGCGCGCTGAAATTTTTTACCAATCGGGAAAGCTCCTCGGTTTGTTTGGCGGTCAATTCAGTATCGGCTTGCGAGAGTAGAAAGTCACCGAGTCGCTCGACGAACCAGCCCGGCCAGCCATCGCTCGCGCCGTGAATCAGCCGGAACGCATTGGTCATTTCTGGTTCGATGACCGCAGTGCGGAGCGCAAGGCGCGGTTCCGTCTCGAAGTTGACTGGCGCAAAAAATTTCACCAGTTGGTCGGTCGCTGGATGCGCGAAGGCAATTTCCCCCGCGTGCAAAAAAACGCGTGACGATGCCGTGCCGCCGTAAAGCGTGTCGCCGAGAATTGCAAAGCCGCTCTCTGCCGCATGGACGCGAATCTGGTGGGTGCGCCCGGTAAACGGCTCGGCGGAAACCATTTTCAGTTTTCCATTTCCGAACTTGGCGTCGTGAACCGGCGTGAATTTTGTTTCCGCCATTTCACCGCCCGGACGGCTGGCATATTTTTCACCAATCCGGAGTAAAGAAGTTTTCACCGTGAATTCTTTTGCCGGCACGGCACGGTCGGTGAGCAGAAGATATTTCTTGTGGACGCTGCGGGCGGTGAATTGTTCCGTCAGCGATTTGTTGGCGAGCGGTGTTTTGCCGAACACGAGCACGCCGCTGGTTTCCTTGTCCAGCCGGTGCAAAATGGCGAGCGACGACCAGCGCGGCTCACGATGACGCAGCCAGTCGTAGATGCCTTCGCCTGCGCAGGGCGAAGGCGCGTGCGTGTTCCAGCCGGCGGGTTTGGAAACCACCAGCAGATGCTCGTCTTCAAAAATCACGCACGGAACCATGCCGCATGAAAACATTTTTGCGCGCGGGAATGAAGTCAGGAATGAGTCCGCCTGCGTGCCCGCTTGGGCTAGGTGTGAAGCCGACTTGCAGGCGTGCGCGGTTCGTTGCAAAATTCGGCATGAATTCCCGTCTCGCGATTTCACTATGGCTGGTTTGTGCGCTCGTCTCTGCCGCCAGCAATTCTCTGGCGCAGGTTTCCAATGCGCCGGTTGCCCCAGCAAATCTCGCTGCCGTCGCAACGGCATCCGCCTCCCAGGTTTCCGGCGACACATCGCTCGGTGCGCTCAACGACGGCTTGACGCCGCGCAATTCGCGCGACAACCGGCGCGGTTCCTACGGCAACTGGCCGAACACCGGCACGCAGTGGGTGGAATACGACTGGAGCCAGCCCATCAGCACCAAGCAGATTGAAATGTATTGGTGGGACGACCGTCAGGGCGTGCGTTTGCCGAAAGCGTGCCGCGTGAAATTTTGGGACGGAAAAAATTTCGCAAGCACCATCCCGCAGGACGGAACCAACAGCTTGGGTGTCGCGGGCGACAAGTTTAACGTGACGACGTTCCCCGAAATCACCACGACCAAGCTGCGGTTGGAGATGGACGGCAGCGAAAATTTTTCCACGGGCGTTTTGGAATGGCGCGTTTTGGATTCGGGCAAGTCGCCGGACTTTCCGCCTCGCGTGCAGGCGGGTGTGGATCGTGACGTGATGCTCGGTGGCAAAACGTATCT
>JBEEMY010000343.1:0-3471 GCA_041192415.1 Verrucomicrobiota bacterium
ATCTGTCGCAGCGCGACAAATTCCACCACCTGCCTACTTCCGAAACACACTGACGCGGGCAGGGGGGAAGTTCAGCCAGACGATGGTGGAGTCGTGCAGCTCAAAATGATGGGAACCGCGTGGGGTTTTCTTTCCAAGGTGATAGCTGTATTGCACCCAGTGGCCTTTGGGCTGGAGGACGGAGCGAATTTTATGCGCGAGGGTCTCAGCCTGTTCGGGCGGGAAATTCAGCAGCGGCAAACTCGAAATCACCGCGCCGACGCTGGTGATCGGGTCGTTGCCGGTGCGGAGCAATTCATCCATCTGCCAGGCGTCGCCGGTGATGATGCGGGCGAGGGGAAATTTTTTATGTAGCCGTTGAGCCATCTTGGGATTGCGTTCGATGGCGATGAGGCGGTCTTCGCGTAGGCCGTGTTTGAGGAGGGCATCGGTCACGGCGCCGGTGCCGGGGCCGAGTTCAAGGACGTAGCTGTCGCGGTTGCGCGGGAGCCAGCGGGCCATGGCGGCACCGAGTTGCGGCGAGCTCGGCGCAACGGAGCCAACGCGTTGCGGGTTGGCAATCCACTCGCGTAGAAACACGGTGGTGTCGCTCAAGGCCGCGATAAGTTTTTTTGCCATGCCGGTGTCTGGAATCTGGCGCGAGTCTAATTCATCCATTTCAATTTGCACCAACGAAAAATGGCCGTGTAGAAGCCAGATTTGAAAGGGTAGGGACGGCGCAGCGCGCCCATCCCTACCAAAATCATTTTTAAAACCGCGTTAAAGCCGGTGCGACTATGGAGTGCGTTTGAAAACTTTTTGAAATTCTGCGCGCGTGGTCATCCGCTGGCGTGTCCAGTCGCTCCAACTTTTTTCCCACGTCACGCCGACGAGATTGGTTCGCGCCGATGGCCAGAGCACGTCCAGTTTTTTCAAGGCGGCGGCGGCTTCATCGGCCTGACGCCAGCGGAGGTGGGCTTCGGCGAGATTGATAAAATTTTCCGGGTAATCCGGCGCGAGCGCGGCGGCGCGGTCGAGCCATTCGCGCGTCTTGTGCTTGTTGCCGATGCTCAACGGCCAGCCGGGGGCGTCGCGGTAAAGCAAGCCAAGGCAGCGCGGCGCACCGGCGTAGTCATAATGTTGGTCGAGCCGCGCCGCCGTGAGGAACTCTTGTTCGATTTCGTGAACGAGCTTGTAGGCGGCGAGCGACGGGGCCTCGGCATCGGCTAGTTCGCCAAGGTTCAGGGCGAGGCAGTAATGCCCCGGCGCAGATTTCGGTTCTCGCGCCAGCAGCGACTGGCAGGCGGCGATGCCGAGGCGCGACACATCGGCGCGCTGGGTGGCGTTGGTGGCGATTTCCCCCACGTCGAAGCAGGCGCGGGCGAACTGGAGGGCGTTGGTAGAATTGGCTTTGTCCGCCGCGAAATTTTTTTGCGCCGCTTGCAGTCTGGCTTCAGCGCGGGCAAGAAAAATGTTTGGTGAATCCGCCGCTCGCAGACCCACTGCCGTGGCCAAGATGGCCAGACAAGTCAGAAAACGTTTGTTAAATGTGGCAAACCAAGGCATGGCGCGGGCAATTTGAAGTTGCCATCGTGACGAAGTGTTTTATACTCGGCAAGTGAGATTAAGTTGGAAATTTATGGTGATGCTACCGGTGGTCGCGCTGATTGGCGCGGGCTGCGGCGGCATCAATGCCAGTCAGAGCGTTTCGCCGGCGAGCTTCCTCCTGCCGGGAATCATCAAGAACGACGCGGCCTGCACCAATCACGTCCCGTTCGTGCTGATTGAAGTTTCCAGCGAACCCTCCCTAAACCTCGCTTCCGTCCGTTAATTTTTTATGCGTTTCCCATTCGCGCTGACGAAGAAAATCGCCAGCCACATCATCAAACATAAAGTCCGCAAAACGCCCAAGTTCGCCATGGTCTTGCAGCTCGAACCGCTGCACACCTGCAACCTGACCTGCACCGGCTGCGGGCGCATCCGCGAATACTCCACATCGCTTAAAGACATGGTTCCGCTGGAACAATGCCTTCAAGCCGCCGTTGAATGTGACGCTCCGATGGTTTCGATTTGCGGCGGCGAACCGCTGATTTACCCGAAGATCGAGGAGCTCATCGCCGGTCTGCTCGAACAGGGCCGCGTGCTTTACATCTGCACGAACGGGATGTTCATGCGCAAAAAAATGCGCGATTACCTCGCCGCCATTTACTCGCCCACGCTGGAGCCGATGCTCCAGCAATTGCTTGATGGCAAGCTAATCACCGACAAAGAAGCGGAAGTCATCCGCAATTCCAATGACGCGGCGAAAAAGAAAGTCGTCATTCGCCCGACGAAATGGATGTATTGGAACGTCCACGTTGATGGTCTGGAATTCACGCATGACCTCATCGTCGAACGCGAAGGCGTCTTCAAAGAATGCGTCGAAGCCATCAAGATGGCGAAGATTTGCGGCTATCAGGTCGCCACGAACACCACGGTTTATCGCGAGACGGACGTCGCGGAAATTGAGGATATGTTCAAGTATCTCTCCTCGCTCAATGTGGACGGCCATACGATTTCGCCCGGCTACGATTACGATGCGGCGAAGAAAGACATGGTTTCCCGCCTCGGCAAAGATCCGAAACAATTTTTTCTCACGCGCGACATGACGCGGCAGAAATTTGCGAAGATTCAGGATTGGGGCAAAGCGTTCACCATTTTCGGCACGCCCGTCTATCAGGAATTTCTCGCGGGCAAACGTGAATTGACCTGCACTGCGTGGGCGATTCCGACCTACAACGTCAAGGGCTGGAAAGCTCCGTGCTACTTGATGACCGATGGTCATTACCCCGGCTATCAGGAAATGCTCTCGAAAGTGCAGTGGGAAAAATACGGCGTCGTCAACGGCGTCGCGCGCGACCCGCGCTGCGAACATTGCATGGTGCATTGCGGCTACGACCCGAGCGGCGCGCTCGGCACCAATTACCAATCCGGCGACAACTGGAAGAATTTCAAATACAACTTCGGTGCGAAACCGAAACCGTTCCCGGCTTCACCGGAATTGGCCAAGCGCGCGTTCAACGGCGCGACCATCGGCAAAGGTCATCTGGCCAAAGCCACAGCCATCATCAATTCCCCCGCCGCCGGTGCGCGCGGCGCGTTCGCCAACGAAGTGCATCACGATCACGAAGCGCACGTCGGCAGCCATTGCGGAACCGGCGACACCACCGAACGCGATGAGCTGATGGCGAAGATCAAAGACGTGAAGAAAGCGGAATAAGCTCCCGCGATTCAATTCTAAAAACAAAAGCGCGCCAGTGATGGCGCGCTTTTTTTATTGAGCCGGAAAATTTACGCCGCCACTTCGGCGACTCCCTTGCCTTTGCCGTGATCCAGATTGATGCACTGGCGCGTTTCCGGGACGTAGCCCACGATGTTGAATTTGCCGATTGGCTCCTGTTTCGCCGCCTTGAAGGCAACCGCTGTGCCGGAAAATAGTTTACCTTCCGTCAC
>JBEEMY010000344.1:0-3470 GCA_041192415.1 Verrucomicrobiota bacterium
GCCGCGCGTATCGTCCTGCAACGACATCCACCGGTCATACACCGTATTCTTGGCATCGGTGACCACGCCGCGCAGGCGCACCGGCAACGCCCGCCGCGCGTCCTCAATCCGCAAGCCTTGCACCTGACTCACCGAGGTGATCAGCGGCGAAAGTTTATTTCCGGGCGACTCCTCGACCAGTTCAACTTCTTTGGAACTGGCCACAAATAATTTTCCCAGCACCAGCCGCTGATCCGCCGTCATCAGTGCGCGGCCAACCCCGGACACTTTGATGTGGGCGTTGCGCAAACGCGCCGGTTCAAGTCCGGCGGCATCCGCCACCCTGACGGCGATAACATCCCGGTCGGAGTGCAGATCGAATTCAATCCCCTCCCCTTTTTTGGTGGCAAAATCAACGTGGCCTTCCAGCGTTGCCCAGCGCCGCTCCACCAAACTTTTCATCGTTTCACCGTAGAGGCCGGGCTGGGGAGCGGGAACCGTGGTCTGGCCAACCCGCGTCACCTCCACTTCCGGCTGGCCGAGAAAAAACAAACTGCCCTCGTCAGAACGCACTCGAAAATTATATTGCCCGTCTTGCGGCACGTTCCAATAACCGGCAAAGCGGATGCCGACCCGTTCGTCTCGCGTCCTGAAACCAACGTCAAAGTTGGTCGCCAGCCCGCGCTTCACCGGCTGCAGCAATTCAAAATCCGGCACGCTCTCCCAGTAGCCCTCATAACATTCGGCGCGCAAGCCCGGCAGAAAATTTGTCTGGCCAGAAGTTTCATCCACGACTGCGTGAAATAAATTTGAAGTCAGATTGATGGGCGACCCGTTCGCCACGGAGTAGGACACCTCCAGAGTGAAATCGCGCAAACTGTTGAACCAGTCCAGCCGCAGCGGAACCATGCCAGCCTTGAGCGTCGTGTTGGCGCTGATTGTGCGCCGGAAGTGAATGCCGTCATTTTCAACCAGCGGCCACCGGGTCAGCTCGACGCCCATTTCCCGTTTGCGAAAAAAACTATGCCAGCCCTGAATCCGAATCCGCTCCCCCGGAAAAATCTCGCGCCCGAAATCCCCAAGCTCCAGCAGTTCCACCCCGCTCTCATCCGACACCACCAGCACGCCGACCGCAGGCCGGCTCGCGGCGCAGACGGTCACTTCCAAACGGACATCTCGCCCCACGCGCTGCTGGGAATTCACCGCCTGCGTCAGTTGTTGCAAACTCGTGATCGCCTGCGCCGCCACGGGCGAAGCCGAAGCCGCAAACATCAACGCCAGCGCGAACCGGATCAGGAAAAAATTTCCAGCGGCGCGGCGGTTTGATTCAGCGGGCATGGCGATAGCTTAACTAAAATGTTTCTCCACCCGAATACTTTCTCCCGCCCGCCGGAGCGCGGAGTATTGCTCCGCGCGAACCATTGGACTAACACGCGCAGCAATGCTTCGCGCTCCGCTGCTGGACGGCTTTCGCAGCGATCTCACCATCACCGCGCCTTCAGTTTCAGCACCACGATACTGTTCGCCGGCAGCGTGTAAGTGAATTGCGGTTTCACCCCGCGCACCGTCGTCGTGACCGGCACGACGTTGCGCGGACGGTTGATGGAATTGGTGTCCTCCGGGCTGCCCGACAAGGTGATCGCGGTGGCCGTGGATGCGAGCGAGCCGACGCCTTTGATTTCCAGATTCAACGTCTCATCCGCGGCCTGCGGGTTCACGAGCTTGACGATGATTTCACCCGTCTTGCTGTCACGCGTGGCGCAGCCTTGCACGGATGTTCCCGAAGATGCGATGGATAAAATTTCGTCGCCAACATCCCGGCTGAACATTTGGAACGCGTAGTAGCTCGGCGAACCGTAGGCGGAAATCGCGTCGTAGCCGATCATGTCCGGCCGCCACTGCCGGCCGCCGGGGTTCACGTTCACAAGCAGCGGCGCGTAGCACTGCATCTTGATGATGTCCGCGTTGCGCTCCATCGCCGCCATGAAAACGCCGTCGCCAATCGCGGCCTTCATCGTGGGCGTCGGTGGCTGCTTGCGTGCGCCAGCTTCCCACGGCTTGATGGCGGCGTCCTCGTGCGCGGCCCATTCGCCGACGAAAATTTCCGGGCCGGTGCGGTCATATTTTTTGGCGTAACCGGGAGACATCTGGATGAATTCATCCGTGGCCCGGTAGTAATGTTCGTCAATCATGTCCGGCTTGCGGCTTTTGATATGCACCTTTTCCGGCTGGTCGTTGCCCATCGTGGAAATGGTTTTGAGCTGCGGATACTTGGCTTTGATGGCGTCGTGAAATTGCGCGAACCGTCCTTCGTAGCTCCCCGATTTGTCGAACCAGTCTTCGTTGCCGATTTCAACGTAGGTCAATTTGAACGGCGCGGGATGACCGTCCTTCGCGCGACGTGCGCCCCACGTTGTGCTCGTGTCGCCGATGACGTATTCGATTTCCTCGAGCGCTTCCTGCACGAACGGTTCGAGGTCAGCACCGGGATTGACGTGCATTCCGCCGAGGGAATAGCCGGCATAAACCGCCAGCACCGGTTCCGACTTCATGTCTTCGCACCAGTTGAGAAATTCCAAAAGTCCCAAACCGTCCGTCGAGCGGTAGCCCCACGGACACGGATGGCCGTGACGTTGCTCAATCGGGCCAAGCGTTTTCTTCCAATCAAAGCGGGTTTCAATCGTCTGGCCTTCGAGATAGTTGCCGCCGGGGAATCGCAAAAATTTCGGGTTCAAGTCCACCAGCATTTGCATCAGGTCTTTGCGGAAGCCGTTCGGCTGGTCGTTCCACGTCGGCGGGAACAGCGAAACAAACGTGAGCCAGACGGTTCCGGGCTGGTCGAGGGAAATTACCAGCCGCGCTTTCGCCGTGGGTTCAACCTTTCCAGTCTTGAGCGTCACGGAATATTTTTTCCAACCGGTCGCAAGGCCGGAAATTTTTTCGGAGGCGAAAACCGTTTTGCCGTCGCTGCTCACGATGGACACAATCACGGAACCGGAAAAATCTTTCTCCACGTTGGCGAGAATCGTGGCGCGATACGAGGTGTTCGGGTGAACGGGAATTCCCCAGTAGCCATCATTCGCCACACCGGCGGGATGATTTTTATCCGCCTTGGTGACTTGCACCCGCAGGTTGGCAGTTAACGCGTAGTTGAGGCCGTTGGCGGAATCCAAGGTGATGGTCGCAGCGGAATTCTCATCGCTCACCGCTGACCAGTGAACGGGCGCGTTGGTGCTGTCGAGAAACGCGCGGTTCTGGATCAGCTCGGCATAAAGCCCGCCGTCGTAACTGTGGTTGATCTCCTCGGTCATCAACCCGTAAAGAAGCGGGCTGACTTTCCCGGCCGGCTGACCGGCATCCACGGTGAAGGTCGGATTGGCGGCGAGACCGTTGGCCATGGCTGCAGCGCAAATCAGGATGGTTGAAATTTTCTTCATAATGTTTGGTCGGTTTCAATATGGTTTTGTCTCACAAATTGCAATCGCTTCGTT
>JBEEMY010000345.1:0-3463 GCA_041192415.1 Verrucomicrobiota bacterium
CGGGGTTTTGAATTTATTAGCGGCTTAAAATGACCAGTTCAAAAATGGAAAACCGGTCGCGAGTTTATCCGGCATTTCATTGAACCACGGATTGTTCATGGCGACGTTGAGAAAACCAAGCTGGACGCCATGCAGATGTTCCGCGTAATTCACGACGCCGATTTGGAGACCGTTCATTTCTTCGGTGACATTGAGCGCGCCCATCTGCAAGCCGAGGAAATGTCCCTCCGCAAAATTCACGGTGCCATCCTGCCAGCCGACAAAACTGGTGCGGCTGATGTTGACGACGCCCCACGCGATGCCAGTGTAGGAATCCGCGTAGTTGACGAGACTCCAACTCAAACCGCTGCTGTCGCCCGTGCTGCCGTTGACGAGGCCGAGCGCGATGGCCGACTGCGGGTTCTCGCCCCAGATGCTCAAGGCGAGGCCGTTGATCTGGGTGATTTTGGAATGGATGGCGATGTCGGGCGTGAGCGAGGCTTGGAAACATTCTTCCGCGCGCAGGCTGACAGTGCCGATGATGAGAGCCGAGAGGATGAGTTTTTTCATATTTTTATTTCGGCCTATGAAATAACCCAGCCGCAACTTTACAACAATGGGGTGAACACCTGACGGGTGTTGAAATTTTAGGTGGCGACTGAAAAAGAAAAACCCCGGAAGTCAGTTGCCTGACTTCCGGGGTTGGAATTTTAATACGGCTTACTTCGCTTTCTTCAGCGCGGTCAAACCGGCATACACGGCGTTCTTGCCGAGTTCCTGTTCGATGCGGAGGAGCTGATTGTATTTCGCCAGACGATCCGAACGGCTCAACGAACCCGTTTTAATTTGTCCGCAGTTCGTGGCCACGGCGATGTCCGCGATGGTCGCGTCTTCGGTTTCGCCGGAGCGGTGCGAGAGGACGGCAGTGTAGCCGTGGAATTGCGCGAGCTGCACGGCGTCGAGCGTTTCGGTGAGCGAACCGATCTGGTTCACTTTGACGAGAATCGAATTCGCAGTGCCGGTATCAATTCCTTTTTGCAGGAACTTCACGTTGGTGACGAACAGATCGTCGCCGACGAGCTGGACCTTGTTGCCGATCTTGTCGGTAAGCATTTTCCAATGCTTCCAGTCGCCTTCCGCGCAACCGTCTTCGATGGAGACAATCGGATACTTCGCGACGAGCTTGGCGTAGAAGTTCACCAGCTCTTCGCCGGTGATCGTCTTGCCGGTGGATTTCTTGAAGGTGTAAGTGCCGTCGTGGTTGTAGAACTCGGAAGCGGCAACATCGAGCGCGAGGTTGATCTGCTTGCCGGCTTTGTAGCCCGCGTTCTTCGTCGCTTCGAGAATGGATTCAATCGCGTCTTCCACGCTGTTCAGCTTGGGAGCGAAACCACCTTCGTCACCGACGGCGGTGGAGAGGCCGCGCTTTTTCAAAACGGATTTCAGCGCGTGGAAAATTTCTGTGATGGCCTGCAAGCCTTCGCTGAAAGTATTGAAACCATGCGGCTGGATCATGAATTCCTGGAAATCAATCGGGGCGTCGGAGTGCGCGCCGCCGTTGATGACGTTCGCCATCGGGACGGGGAGAACTTTGGCGTTCGTGCCACCGATGTAGCGGTAGAGCGGCATATTGCGGGACTGCGCGGCGGCTTTCGCAGCGGCGAGCGAGACGGCGAGAATGGCGTTCGCGCCGAGCTTGGCTTTGGTTTCCGTGCCGTCGAGCTTGAGCATCGCGGCGTCAATTCCCACTTGGTCGCACACGCAATGGCCGATGAGGGCTTTCTTGATTGCGCCGTTCACGTTGGCCACGGCTTTGGTCACGCCTTTGCCGAGATAAACATTTTTGACGCCGTCGCGGAGTTCGATGGCTTCGTGTTCGCCGGTGCTGGCGCCGGACGGGACAGCCGCGCGACCGATGGTGCCGCAGCACAATTTCACATCGGCTTCGACGGTGGGGTTGCCGCGCGAGTCGAGAACTTGGCGCGCGATGATGTCAACGATTTTGCTCATAGTTTTGATTGTTAAATTTTCAGAATAAAACGAACGCGCATGATAAATTTTGTGCGCGATGAGTCAAGAAAGCGTTGCCCTTCTCGTTGGATGCTTTTGGTCTTCCTATCCCCAGAACTGTTGAGAGCTACTGCGGAGAGAATGAGGTAAATTGCCGCATCGCTTGAAAAAAATCATTTCATCCATCGCCATCGCGCTCGCCTTGCTCGCACCGGGTTCACTCTTTGCCAACCTGCCCGGCGGCGGCACGAACGGCGCGGCCGTGACGCTCACGGACAACGGCACGACGGTGACGCTGGCCAATGGCATCATCTCCATCATCATCACCAAGGGCGACGCGTCCATCCACACGATCAACTACACGTTCAACAACAACGGCAGTTCGCAAACCATCAACGTGCTGGGCGGCGGTTACAGCGGCGGGAAATTTTATTGGGAGAACAGTTCTGACTTGGGGCCGGCATATACTTACGCGGTGGTGGCGAATCCGGCCAGCAACGGTGGCAATTACGCGGAGGTCGTGCTGACGGCGGCGGACGCGGGCAACGTTTCCAACATCATGATGGAAGCGCATTTCTCGCTGCTGCGCGGCAACTCGGGATTTTACGCCACGCCAATTTGGATTCATCGCAGCACGGACGCCGCGTTCAGCATGGGCGAATGTCGCGACAACATTTACTCCGGTTCCATCTTCAACTGGATGAGCGTAGACGCCACGCGCAACAAGCTGATGCCGGTCTCCGGCGGCGCGGCCATCGGCGTGGACAGCGGGCCGGTGGAAGTCTCGCTGTGGACGAACGGGCTTTACGCCGGCCAATACGAAGACAAATATAAATACACCGCCGATTACTCTACATTACGCGCGTGGGGTTGGAGCAGCGTCGGCACGGGCGGAAAAAATGTCGGGCTGTGGGACGTGGCGGGCAGTTCTGAATACATGGCCAGCGGCCCGATGCGCCGCGAACTGATCTGCCACATGGGCACGACGATTCTCAACACGCCGCACGGCGGGCATTACGGTTTCTGCACCGACTCGACGTGGGCGGCGGGCGAAGTCTGGGCGAAAGTTTGCGGGCCGCATTTTATTTATTGCAACAACATCACCAACACGATCACGGTGACGAACACCGCTGCGCAGACACTTTACGCCGACGCGCTCGCGCAATCGGACGCAGAAAACGTCGCGTGGCCGTATGCTTGGTTCACCAATTCTTACTACGCGACCGCCGCGCAACGCGGCACGGTCACGGGAAAAATTATCATCGCGGATAGCTACAACCCGAACGCCAGCGCGTCGAACTTGTGGGTCGGCGTGGAAGTGCAGCCAGCGAACAGTGCCTATGATTTGCAGAAATGGTATAAGCCGTATCAGTTTTGGGTGAAGACGGACGCGAGTGGAAATTTCACCATCCCCGATGTCATCGCCACGAACAACTACACGCTCTATGCGTTCGGCTCCGGCGCGGCGGGCACG
>JBEEMY010000346.1:0-4595 GCA_041192415.1 Verrucomicrobiota bacterium
GTTTCATCCGCGCTTTCCAAGCCGTTGAAAAAATCCAAGTCCGGCACTTTCGCATCCACGATGATGAAGCGGTCGCCCGGCAATTTCACCACGAGGTCGGGTCGCGTATCGCCGGAAGCCGTCTGCTCCGTGAAATCGCAATGCGCGCTCATGCCCGCCGCCTCGACGACGCGCCGCAGGGTCTCCTCGCCCCACTTGCCGCGCGCCTGATTTGATTTCAGCACGGAACGAAACTGCGCCGTCTCCGCCGCGAGCGTGGCATTGGATTGCGCCAATGTTTCCAAATGTTTTTTCACCTCACCCAGCGCGCCGGATTGCGCCACGGAACTTTGCTGCAAATTTTTCTGATACGCATCCAACTGTTGCTTGAGCGGCTCAACCAAACTCTTGATGGCCTCCTGCCGCTGCGCCAGATCACCCTTGGCCGTTTCCTGAAATTTTCCGAAACGCTCCTCCGCCAGCCGCAAAAATTCCGGCGCGCTTTGCTTCAAGGCTTCTGCGCTCATCGCCTGAAACGCCAGCCGCAGTTCCGCGATGGCTTTTTCCTGCGCCACCTTCGCGTCCCGTAGCGTTTGTTCGTGCAGTGATTTTTGATCCGCGAGAATTTTTTCCGCCGCCGCCTGATTGGCTTGCGCGGTGGCGAGGGAAACTTGGCTTTGAGAAATCAAATCGCGCGACTGGTTCAACTCCGCCTCGCGCTGTGACAGTTGCTGCCGCAATTCGTTTTCCAACCGGGCATCGGCGGGAGCAACGGTCTGTTTGCGCGTGCCCAGCAACCAGCCAATGAAAAAGCCTAGGCCACCGGCGATAATGGCGGTAATAAAAATATAAGCTCCGATAGACATCAGCGTAGTTTGGTAAAAAGTTTTTTCTCGTGGTCGGCCACCAGCGTCCGTTTACCTTTGGAAACAATCTTGTGCCCTTCTGCGCGCAGAAGTTTGGCGAGCGCGGCCACGCCGCCGGGATATTTCGGATTCACCTCGCCACCCATTTTCAGCGTGCGCCAGTAAGGAGTAATGCGTTTCTTGCCGTCCGCCTCATCTTCGGCGGCGGCGTGCGCGGCAATCCAAGAAAAAATTCCCGTGGTGATGGGACAGGTGAAATCCGCCCCGTGCTTTTTGGCGAGCGCGGCGCGAAGTTCGTTGATGGTAACGACGCGGCCTTTGGGAACCTGCCGCATCAGCGCCGCTACCTCGCGCGGCGCGGCGATGACCATGCGGCCAGCGCCGGCGCGGATGCCTTTGCCGGCGCGAACCTCGCAGACTTTGGGCAGGCCTTTGTCGTCGGCCAGTTTTTCGCGCCAGGATTTTTTTGGCTTCATAACTTCGATTTCCACCGTCGCGGCCTTGGGCAGCGCGGCGACCTGCACCGTGGAACGCGCGGGGAAATTTTCCGTGAAATACTTCGCGTAGATTTCGTTCATGCCGGCGAAGTCGCCAAGGTTGGTCATGAACACAGTGGACTTCACCACGTTGGCAAACGTCAGCCCTTGGTCGTCGAGGATGGCCTTGATGTTTTGCAGCACGCGGTCGGTCTGCACCTTGATGTCGCCGGTGACGAGGTTGCCGTCTTGCGGGCAGATGGGAATTTGTCCGGCGCAAAACAGTAGGTCGCCCACGCGCACCGCGTGGTTGTAGGGGCCGAGGGCGGCGGGTGAGTTTTTTGGTTTGATGATGGATTTGGTAGCCATAAAAGTGGTGGCAGTCTTGCGGCTTTGAATTGCGAGGTCAAGCCGTCCGCAGCCGAATGTTTGCTCGACTTCGTTTTTGAACCGCCGGAGACTCGGCGCTTCGAAGTTTCAATTCCGCGCCGCCCATGAAAAGCAGTTCCATTCTCTGGTTGCTCCTCGCCATCTGCACGGCGGGCGGCGGTTACTGGTTCGGCCAGCGGCACGCGCCGGCCAAAACTTCCATCAACGAAAATTCCCCGGCCAGCAGCGCGGGAAAATTGCCGGGTTTCATCGCGTCCGCCAAAAAAAATTCCAGCCCGGGCGCGGCGGAAAAAACCGGAACCAACGTGGTCAGCAAACTGACGCTGGCGGAGTTGAAGGTGAAAATTTTGGAGCTGCGGAAGCATGGCCGGACGAACTGGAATCGCCGACAAATGTGGTGGCTGGAAATCGTGAATCAGACCGAGGCGGCGGATGTGCCGCAACTGATCGCCTTCATTCGAATCAATTTGCCGCGTCAGTTGCGCTGGGGGTTGAGCTACTCGCTGCTGCAACGCTGGGCGGAGACAGATTCGGCGGCGGCCATGGCGTTTGCGAATTCAATTTCCGAGCGGGCAGAGCGCGAGGCCTACCTCAGCGCGGTGGCGGACAAGTGGGCGGAGCAAGATCCGCAGGCCGCGTCGGACTGGCTGCGCAAACTTCCGGCCGGAAATTTGCGTGACGGCATTTTCCGTTCGGTCGCCAGCGCGCTGGCCAAGGCCGATCCGGAGGCGGCGCTGGAATTGGCGCAGTCGCTCAACGCGTCGCCCTCGTCACGGCTCAATGATTCCATCACTCGCGATGTTTTTTCTGAATGGGGCGCGAAGGATCCGGCTGCCGCCGTAGCAAAAGCCGGCACGCTCGCTTCCAAGTCGCAACGGAACGAGGCTTACCAAGCCATCGGCCGGGCTTGGGCGCAGAACGATCCGGCGGCGGCGTTGAACTGGGCCAGCTCGCTGGCGGCGGGCGATGAAAAACGGCAGGCGCAGGAATCGGTTTTGTATGTCTGGGCGCAGAACGATGCGCCATCCGCCGCGTCCGCCGCGAAGCAGTTGCCGGACAGCCCGGCGAAGCAGGAGGTATTGAATCGTATTGGTCAAGAATGGGCGCAGGTGGATCCGGTGGCGGCGATGGCTTACGCGGCGGCCATGCCTGCGGGCAAGAACCGCATGGATTTGCTGGGCAACATTTACACGACTTGGGCGCAAAGCGATTCCGACGAGGCGTTGAAAAGCGCGCAAGCCCTGCCGGAAGGCGCGGAGCGCAACAAGTTTTTGGAATCGGTCGTGGATCAAATTGCCAATGAAGATCCGATGGCGGCTATCAAACTGGCGGCGCAACTGCCGGCCGGCGCGCAGGGGAATATTGCCAACAACATCGCCCGCAGTCTGGCGCAGTCGGATCCGCAGTCGGCGCTGGATTGGATAAAAAATTTGCCGGACGGCAACGTGAAACAAAATGCGTTGCAAGGCGCGTGCTCGCAGTTGACCGAGAGTCATCCGAATGAATTGGCCGCGCTCATCGCGAACCTTGCGCCCGGCCAGGCGCGCGACAGCACCATTTCCTCGCTCGCGCAGGGTTGGTCCGAAACCGATGCGCCGGCGGCGATGGCGTGGGCGCAGAAATTGCCCGAAGGTTCCGCGAAGCAGATGGCGATGACGATGATCAACGCGCAATGGGCGCGGAACGATCCGGAAGCGGCGCTGACTTTTGCGCAGACGTTGCCGGATGGCGACCAGCACGACTCGCTTATGCAAGCCGCCGCTAATCAGTTGGCGCAATCCGACTTGGCTGGCGCGCAAACGATGTGGTCGGCGATGAAAGACGGCGCGGCAAAAGATGCCTTCCTGCAAGGTCTGGTTTCCAGCATGGCGGAAAATGATCCGGCCACAGCGGCGGCTTACGTTGCCGGTTTGCCGGCGGGCAATGGGCAAGTTTCAGCGGCGACCACGGTCATCGGCCAGTGGGCGAACTCCGACCCGAATGCGGCGGCGAAATGGGCGGCGGCTTTCACTGGCGACGCGCGCAAAAGTGCGTTATCCACGGTGACGGAAACGTGGGCGTCCAGCGATCCGCAGGGCGTGGCGCTTTGGCTCGCGGCGTTGCCCGACGATGCGGCGAAGCAAGGTGCGTTGCAAAATTACGTCAGCACCACGCAGTCGCAATACCCTGAACTCGCCGCGCCGTTTGCAACCTCGCTGGCCGATGAAACGGAGCGCAACGAGGCCATCAGCAGCGTGGCGATGGCGTGGCTGACCACGGATAGAAAAGCGGCGACCGCGTGGCTCAATGCCACTACGCTGCCGCCGGAGCAAAAGGAAAAGCTGTTGAGCCACGCGGAAAAATAAGTTTGCGGTAGAGTTGTTCGCGCTGCGAACAACCTTGCCTGCGCAGCAGGCACTTTGAGGCATGGCAGGTTTTTGGCGCACGAATGATTCCGTCGCCTGACGCTGCGCTTCCGCCTATGTCCGACTTCGGCGAGACAAGCGGCGACGGGTTTTTCGCAGCGCGAAAAACTCCACCACGGCTTTGAATGGTTCAGCGGGATAAATGCCGCACCCAAAATCAGGCCGTCGCCCTTTCTTGGCTCGACATTCTTTTTGAACCGATTGAGACTCGCGGCGTCCAATCCCCTACTTGCCTATGAAAAATGGTTTTATCCTTTCGTTGTTGCTCGCGCTGGGTGCGGCGGGCGGCGGTTACTGGTTCGGCCAGCATCACGCACCGGCCAAAACTTCGGCTCCGGAAAATTCCACTTCGCCGGATTCGTCCAAACTGCCGGGCTTCCTGAAATTGCCGCCGATAAAAAATCCGCCGCCAAGCGCAGCGGAAAATTCTGCCGCGCCCGCCGCTGGCAAAACTAAATTCACGCTCGCGGAAATCGAGG
>JBEEMY010000347.1:0-3458 GCA_041192415.1 Verrucomicrobiota bacterium
TGGGATGCGCAGGAAATTTTTTGAACTCCGCCTCCCAAGTCGGATTCACGGAGCGGTTGATTTCAAAGCCGCCGCCCATCCAGTCGAGAAATTCGCTCTGTCCCTTTTCAATTGTCGGCTCCACGGCGTAATGAATGCAGCCAAAGCCCGCGCCCGATTTCATCAGCGCACCAATCTGCTGCAAGTGATTTTCTTGCAACGCCGGATGCGCGCCGCCGCCGTCGCTGTAGATCACCACCGCCGCGGCGCCGTTCAGCGCGGCAGAATCCGTCGGCCAGCCGTTCGTATAAACCTCCACCTTGATGCCCGGAAAATCGGCGAGACATTTCTGAAATAACAGCGCGCCCGCACGATGCTCGTGTTCGCCCGGCCCGTGGCTCGGCTTGCCGGCGATGAGGATGATTTTCTTGTCTTCAGCGCGAACAACGGTTGACGCCAAGACGAGCAATAACAGCAACGTGGTGATTGTTTTCATGGAAATTTTTTAGTGAAAAATTATCTAAAGGTTGTTTTCAAAAACGCCAGCCCCTGACTCGCGATGTCATCGCGCTTCGGTTCAATTTTTCGCCAGATGGCCGCCGCCCGCGCGATCACCTTCACATCCTGCGTAAAGGATTCAATCACCACCGCGCCGTCGTAGCGGATGTCGCGCAAGGCTTGCGCCACGCTGCGCCAGTCCACATGGTCGTTGCCCGGCGTGCCGCGATCACTCGCGCTCGCGTGGATGTGCCCGACGTGTTTACCCGCGCGCCGGATGGCTTCCGCCGGATTTTTTTCCTCGATGTTCATGTGGAACGTGTCGAGCAACAACTTCAGCGCCGGACTTTTCACCTCGCGGATCATCTGCAAGCCCTGTTCCACCGTGTTGATAAAATCTGTTTCAAACCGATTCAACGGTTCTAGGCAGATGATTTTCCCATTCGCCTCGGCGTAATCGCAAATCGTTTTCAGATGGCCACGCACGGTGTGCCATTGGTGTTTTTTTTCGGCGGCAAGAACGGCATCCGCGCGACCCGTCGCCGAATACAGCGGCCCCATCACGATGTCTGTGCCGAGAATGTCCGCCATGTCCACAAGCTGTTTCAGGTAGGCGACCGTCGCGCGCTGCTGCGCCTTGCTGCCACGCAAATCCCGGCTCGGCGGAAAACACGCGCAGACCGAAGTGCAGACCAAGCCATACCGGTCGAGTTGCGCCCGCACGAATGCCGCATCAATGTCCGCCGGATTTTCGACGGCGATTTCCACGCCGTCAAAACCCCACCGCTTGAATTTCGGAAAGAGCCGCACACTCGCGTTCGTGAACGGCGAGGTGAAGAGAAAGGTATTGATGCCAAATTTCATTTTGCGACGACTTGAATTGCCTTCGCAAAATCTAGTTCAAGCATCCCAAATGAAAAGCCCTAACCCACTTCAAGCCTTCTTCATCGGCGCGCGCAGCACCTTCAAAGTCTCCGGCAGTTTGTAATGCCGCTTCAAACCCACATCGCCCAGCATCCCCGCCGGCACGCGCGCGATGAATTCCGGGAAACTTTTTTCAACGCGATCCTTCATCAATTTCTGCCCGGCCTTGGAAGCCCAGAACTCGTCTTCAATTTTTGTCAGCGCAATCGCCGCTTCATCGTTCGTCATGTTCTCGCGCTTCGCGAGCGCCCAGAGCATTTCTGCATCGCCCGGCAACGCCACGGGGAACGACACAAATTTCAGCGTGATCTCCTGCTCGTCGCTGCCTTCCGCGCCGGGCGGACGCACCAGAATCCGGCTGTGAAATTGTGTTCCGTCCGGCAGCGAAACATCCACTCGCAGACCTTTGCCGTCCTCGTGCGGCTCGATGTCCAAATCGGCATCGCCAAAACCAGCGACGAGTTGTTGCTTCACTTCTTCCAGCGTTTTCGGCTCCAAGTCCGGCAGCTCAATGCGCTCGCAAAATTTTTCGAATGAGTTCGCACGATTCTTCGCGCGCAGTTCCGCCTCGAACGCGGAATAAATTTTATCCGCCAGTGCCTCATCAATCTGGACCTTCGGCAAAATGGTGCGGAGCAAGGCGAGCAACTGCGCCTGCTCATCCTGTTTGGATTTTTTCGGTTTCGATTCTTTCATAGTTCAAAGTTTTTATTTTTAACCGCATTAAAAAATTCAGCCGCGCACGCTGGTCACGCTGGTGGGTTTGGTCGCGCTGCGACCAAACCCGTCGCCGAGCGCAGCGTTAGGCGACGGAATCTTTCGCGCACCAAAAAATATCACGCGCTCAAAGCGCCTGCTTCGCAGTCAGTCAGAGTCGCAGCGCGACTCTGGCCACCAGCACAACATTTCGCCAATGCTCTCAACCCAGAGACTAATTCAACTCAACTACTTTTATTTTTATTCAGCGCTGCCGTGAACCAATCCACGGGCGCAGGTTTCGCTGGTTGCGACGGACGATTAAAACCACCGCCCGCCGGACGAGGAGCTGCTGGCGATGTGCGTGTGCCACTTGTGCTCGCGCCGATGACAGGCGCGGCCTTCATCGAGAGCGCGATGCGTTTGCGCGGCAAATCCACCTCCGTCACCGTGACCATCACGCGCTGCGAAACTTTCACGACTTCGGACGGATCTTTGATGAAGCGATCTGACAACTGACTGACATGGACGAGTCCGTCCTGATGCACGCCGATGTCCACAAACGCGCCGAATGCGGTGACGTTCGTCACGATGCCGGGCAGCTTCATGCCCGGTTTCAAGTCTTCCATTTTCTCGACGCCACTTTGGAAGGAAAACACTTCAAACTTCTGGCGCGGGTCGCGACCGGGCTTCGCGAGTTCGCCGAGAATGTCCGTCAGCGTCGGCAAGCCCACGGTTTCGCTGACGTATTTCGGCAACTGAATTTTCTGCCGCAAACCCGCGTCACGCATCAGGTCGCTGACCGTGCAGTTCAAATCCTTCGCCATGCGATCCACCAGTTCGTAACTCTCCGGGTGAACCGCGCTCGCGTCCAGCGGATGCGCGCCATCGCGCAGTCGCAAAAACCCAGCGGCTTGCTCGAACGCTTTTTCGCCGAGACGCGGAACTTTTTTTAATTCCGCCCGCGACTTGAACGGGCCGTTTTCATTGCGATACGCCACGATGTTTGCCGCCAGCACCGGGCCAAGGCCGGAAACGTAAGCCATCAATTGTTTGCTCGCCGTGTTGAGTTCCACGCCCACGCCGTTCACGCAGCTCACCACCACGTCGTCGAGGCTGCGCTTGAGCGCGCCCTGCTCCACGTCGTGTTGATACTGGCCGACGCCGATGGATTTTGGGTCAAGCTTCACCAGTTCCGCCAGCGGATCCATGAGGCGACGGCCAATCGAAACCGCACCGCGCACCGTGAGATCTTGCGTGGGAAATTCTTCGCGCGCCACGTCCGACGCGGAGTAAATCGAAGCGCCGCTTTCGTTCACCATCACCACCGGAATCGTCGAAGGTAACTTGAGCGCCTTGAT
>JBEEMY010000348.1:0-3458 GCA_041192415.1 Verrucomicrobiota bacterium
ACCAGCAGCGCGACCGCCCACGCCGTCACGGCAAAACGCGCTGGCCGCAGCGACCACAGCGCCCACGCTAGCAACCCGGCCTGACCCCAGAAATAAATTTGCGAGCCGGTGTTCGTGTGGATGCCCGCCGCAAACACGCATACGATGAAGTAAGGCCAGGAAATGTTGAGGTAACGTCCGGCGAACGCTTGGTCGCCGTGCCGCCGCCGCCAGCGCAACACGAGCGAAATCGCAGTGAGCGGCACGGACGGACGGACGTTAAACATTTGCGCGACGATGAATGGGAAAATGGTCATCGGCAGCCAGCGCATGAAGCGCGAAGTCGTCAGCACGCCGGAATGAATTGCGGTGGCGGCGGTGTTGCCATGCAACATTCCGTTGAGGCCACCCACGTCGTTGTTCGTGAAGACATAGACGACGAGCGCGACGTTCAGCACCACGCAAAAACTCCAGATGCGGTTGAAATCCGCATCGTCCAACTCCCAGCGGAATTGGGTGAAGCTGGCCAGTTCCAGCACAACGCCCAGCACCGCGCCGATGACGAGAAAATCCGACTGCCAGCCCCAGAAGAGCAGCGCGGCGAGTAGCAGGAACGGCGGCGGCGGCTTTTTCACGCCGCACTCGTCACTCGTCATGTTTGCCCGTTTCATTTTAATTTCGCCAGCCCCTCCGAAATTTTTCCAACTTCCAAGACGTGCAGCGTTCCCTCCGCGTCCACCAGCGCGCCGCCCGCGCCGGAAATTCCACCGCCCGCCGGCACCACGATCAACACCAGCAGCGGGATGCCGAGCGTCTTGAGCTTCTCGATAAATTTCCGGCGCGCATCGTCCCAGCGTTGCAGCACGCAGATGCAACCGCTCACCGCGCCGATGTGGTTCAGCACGAGGTTTTCCAAAGTCACAAAAGGTTTGTCCGCGCAGTTTTTTACTGAAGCGAGAATTTCCAGCATCTGATCCGCGTGCGCCAAACCGCGTCCGGCGGTGAAACAATACGACTGGTTGCCGACAAACAATAAATCCAGCAGCGACTCCTGCGTGAGAATGGTGCAGGCGAACGACGCGGCGACAGACACCGCCTCCTCCAACACTTCGCTGTTCGGCTCATCATCGAACGTGTCCAGCACCAGCGCGTGTCGCACAAAAAATTCATCCTCGTATTCTTTCACGATGGGCTTGCCGGTTTTCGCCCAGCTCCGCCAGTGGATGTGTCGCAGCGGATCGCCGTGCCGGTAGTCGCGCAGCGAAACAAATTCCTCGCTGCTGCCCACGTTCGCCGCCAGCGCCACGCCGCCTTCCTGATAACGCATCGCTCCCGGCAGCGCGATGTTCGGAATCGGATAACGCTTCGGTAAAATCAAAACGGTCTGCGGCGTGGGAACTTTGCTGAACGAGCGGAACAAACCAAACGGATCAGGCCGCGCCACCGTCACGCCCGCGAACCGCAGCACGCCGCGCCGTTGCGGAAAAATTTCCGCGCGCACTTCAACTTCGCCGTGCGCTGGCAGCGGCGGAATCGGCGCCTCCTTTGTATTCGCCATCGAGAATGGATTGCGAAATTTCCGGTCCTCCATCCGAAATGGCCGCACGCGCCGCCCCTCGGCAGTTTGAAACGCCAGCCATTCCGCGAACGTCGGACGCGGGTCGGCCAAGTCTTCGAGCAGCACCAGATCGGTTTGATTTTTCGCCGTGAGATTTTTCAGCAGCACACGGTAGAGCAGGGGTTGCCCCGCCGTGCCGATGCGCGGCAGCAGACGGCTGGCGGAAAATGTGGCGCGATAAAAAAAGCTGCACGCAAAAGAAAACAGCAGCAGCGCCAGCAGCAGCGTGAACGACTGGTAGGTGACGGTGTTATCAATGTCCACGCCCACCGCGCCGCAGACAAAAAACGCCACCACCACCGCCAGCCCCGCCGGGGTGAACCGTCGCCGCGCCCAATACACCAGCCCACCGGTGGTGCGATAGCCCCGGAAGATGAGTCGGTAGATTGGCTTCACGCAAAAAATTTCGTTTGGGAATCGGCTGTGAAAAAGCCTACAACGCAGTCTGCGCTTTTGCGACTGCGATTCTGCGGCGGGTGGTTTTCCATCCGCCTTCGGGATTGATTTCACGGCGCGATTGGCGAAAACTGTCCGACCCTATGGCCGAACCAAAAGAAAATTTGCAGATGGAAAAGATCGTGTCGCTGTGCAAGCGGCGCGGGTTTGTTTTTCAGTCGTCGGAGATTTACGGCGGCATCAACGGCTTTTGGGATTACGGCCCGCTCGGCGCGGAACTCAAGCGCAACGTCAAGGAACTCTGGTGGAACGCCATGACCCGCCAGCGCGACGACGTGGCTGGACTGGAAGCAACCATCATCATGTCGCCGAAAATTTGGGAGGCAAGCGGACACGTCGCGACGTTTGCGGATTTGATGCGGGAATGTCCGCTGACAAAAAAAAGGGTTCGCGCGGATCAAGTCGAACCACAATCTGGAACTGTGATTCGCTATGCGGGTGCATATAGTCGAACAAAAAACGAAATGCAGTTTTCCAATTTAATTGATGAATTTGCTCCTTCGCTGACAACTAAAGAATCAATTGAAAAGTTTTTTGCAGACAATATTAAAGAGGTGGATGTCCGCAAAATAGCTCCTGAAGTATTTGATCAATATAAAGATCAGCCTGACAAACCTAGAGATCTTGATTTCATCACATACAAAAAAATAGTTGCTGCTGCTCATGCGAAAGATGTGATTAAGAGTTTTTCCGTATTGCTACCGCCTGGAAAACCACAAGAAAGTGCCAGAAAAATCGCAATTCAATACTATACGGAAAATGGTTGTTTAGACCCAATTTTATTGGGAGAGCGCGCCGACAAAGTAGAAAACTCAGTTGATTTCCATCCTGAAAGCGGAACTGAGCTTTCTACCGCGCGTCCGTTCAACCTGATGTTCAAAACCTACGTCGGCCCGGTGGAGAGCGAAGACAACGTCGCTTATCTCCGCCCCGAAACCGCGCAAGCGATTTTCGCGCAGTTCAAAAATGTTTTGGACACGTCGCGGCAAAAAGTTCCGTTCGGCATCGCGCAGGTCGGCAAGGCGTTCCGCAACGAAGTCACGCCGCGCAATTTCACCTTCCGCTCGCGCGAGTTCGAGCAGATGGAACTGGAATTTTTCATCAAGCCCGACGAGGCGATTGAAGCCATCCACGGCTCGGTCGTGACCGTGCCGGAGACCGGCCATCCCGGCGAGCCGCAGCCGAACTGGGGCTGGCAGGCGTGGCATCATTACTGGGTCGAGGAGCGCGTGCGTTTCTACGAAGGCATCGGGTTGTCACGCGACACGCTGGGTTTTCATCGGCAGACGCCGCAGGAACTCGCGCATTACGCCCGCGCCTGCACGGATATTTTGTTCAAGTTCCCGTTCAGCAAAAAAGACGAAGCGGGCAACGTGGCCGGCGACGAACTCGAAGGCATCGCCGC
>JBEEMY010000349.1:0-3439 GCA_041192415.1 Verrucomicrobiota bacterium
ACCGTTTTCAGGTCTGGATTTTCCGTGCGCTGCGCGTGGTGCTGCTGCTCGCGTGTCTGTGGCTGGTGTTTGATCCGGAAGTGGGACCGCGCCAAATCGTGCGGAAACAACTGGGCGTGGAGTTGCCGCTGCTGACGTTTGATTATGTGAACGCGCTGGGCATCGCGTTCCTCGCGGGCAGCCTGCTGTTCGCGGCGCAAGTCCAGCCGCAACGCCGCGCTCGCAGCGCGTTGCAAAAATTTAATTCCACGCTGCGCCGCAATACGATGCTGGCCTTTGCGGTCATCACCACGTCCGTTTCATGCGCGCTGCTCATCCGCAATCTGCCGTCGGTGCTGGCGGTCAACCGCCAGCCGTTGTCGGGCTACGGCGAATTTCTGGCGCGCTCGCTGCCCGCTGGCGGCGGCCTCGTGTTGGCGGAAGACGCCACCAAGCTCGCGGTGCTGCGCGCGGCGTGGTCGCACCAAGCCGACCGTGAAAAATGGTCCGCTGTAAACTTGAAAGCGCTCCCCAGTCACCAATACCGGGCGGCACTCGAACGCGAATCGCCGCGCGGCTGGCTGGCCATCGGGCCGGAGCGCGAACTCAAGTTGAACGAACTGCTCCAATTGCTCAACCAGTTGGCGCGCACGAATCGAATTTTTTTCATCGCCCCGCACACTGGGGTGATTCTGTTTGAACTATTTCAACCGTCGCCGCTCGCCGCCGTGAGCGAGTTGCAACGTTACGAGGAAAATCATTTTGCCCGCCCGCAACTCCCAGCCCAGCGGCTGGCTGACAATGAAATTTTTTGGGACGGCACTTGGCGCGGTGGGTTGGAAACGTTGAGCCAGCCGCCGGGTCGGCCATCGGCGCTGGCGAATTTTTTTCATCGCCGGCTCGCGCTTTCGCCGCCGCCGGATGACCAGTGGCAACAGCTCCGCATCTGGTATTCCGCCGCGTTCAACGACTGGGGCGTGGCGTTGCAGCGCGCGGGAAATCTGCCGGCGGCGCAGCGGCGCTTCGAGCAGGCGCGGGCGCTGAACACCAACAATCTGGCGGCCACGGTGAACTGGAACTGCAATTCAAATTTGCTCGCGGGGAAAGTCCCGGCGACGAGCGGTGCCGGGCGGCTCACCGATAAATTCCGCAGCATCCAGGAAATTGCCTCGGTCGTGGGTCTGCACGGCACGTTCGACGATCCGGCCATCGCGTGCGTCATCGGCAACGCGTGCTTTGCGGCGGGCTGGCCGCGTCAGGCGTGGGCGGAATTTGACCGCGCGCGCGAACTCGCTACCAATTCGGTCATCCCCGAACTGGCCTTGGCGCGGATTTATGCGCGCGTGCATTTTGATGATGAGGTATTGGCTACCGTTAGTCGCGTGCGTGCCAAGACCGCTGGCCAGCCACTAGTCAAGGCGTTGGAGTCGGAACTCGTCGTGTTGGAATCCGGCGCGTGGATGGCGCAGACGAATCCGGCGGCGGCGGTGCAAACGCTGGAATTGTTCCGCCAAAAAAATCCGGGCGATAATGCGGCGGCGGAATTAGTTTTCAAAACCTACCTGCTGTTTGGTCGGACGACGAATGCGTTGCAGATCGCGGATGAACAATTGGCGGCGAACGCGGACAATCTTTCCGCGCTCAACAACCGCGCCGCGTTGCTCATCCAGCTGGGGCGGGCAACGGAGGCGTTGCCGTCGCTGGATCGCGCGCTCGCGCTGACGAATCTGCCGACCATCCGCCTGAATCGCGCCATCGCGCGCTTGCAGGTGGGCGACGATGCCGCCGCGGAAAAAGATTACGCGCTGGTGGAAAACAACCCGGCGGTGGAAGCGTTCACCGTGCATTTCGGTCAGGCGCAACTGGCCGTGAACCGCCGCGACACCAACGCCGCCGTGCGCCAGTTGGAAATCTGTCTGACCAACATCGCCCCGGACAGCGTGAAGTGGCGGACGGCGAATGAGCGGCTGACGGCGCTGAAAAATCCGGCGGCGCGGTAAATTTTTTTACCGGCTTCTGCAAACACCTCTAAAAAAATCTATTTCTAATGGGTGACAACCTGCAATTTCCGAAATGAATTATTGCACAGAGGATTTTTTTTTGTAAAAAATAGCGGAACGCAGGCTTATCAGCCGAACGATGAACAGCGACTTGACCAACAATTCTAATAAACCGCAGGCCCAACCGCGCACTTCTGCGCCGCTAAAACAGGGGCTTTACGATCCGCAATTCGAGCATGATGCCTGTGGGCTTGGCTTCGTCGTCAACATGAAGGGCGCGAAGTCCCATCAGTTGGTCAGTGACGCGTTGCAGATTCTCGTCAACCTCGATCATCGCGGCGCGTGTGGTTGCGAGGCCAACACCGGCGACGGCGCGGGTATCTTGATTCAAGTGCCGCATGAATTTCTTTCGGCGCAGGCCGTGAAGCTCGGTTTCAAACTTCCCGCCGCCGGTCAATACGGTGTCGGCCAAATGTTCCTGCCGAAAAATTCTACCGACCGCGAGGCGATCAAGAATGAAATCGCCCGGATTATTTCCACGGAGGGTCAGACCGTGCTCGGCTGGCGCGATGTGCCGGTGGACAATTCTTCGCTCGGCAAAACGGCCGTGGCCGCCGAACCTTTCATGGCGCAGGTCTTTGTCAGTCGGAACGCCGCCATCACGGACGACGAAGCGTTTGAAAGAAAATTATTCGTCATCCGCAAAGTCGCGGAGCGGAAAATCCGTTACGGCGGAAAATTTGCCGGTGGCAATTTCTTTTACGTTTCCAGTCTCTCGGCGCGCACACTCATCTACAAGGGTATGCTCATGTCCGAGCAGGTGGAAAAGTATTACGCCGATTTGCGCGAGCCAACGGTCGTGACGGCGATGGCGCTGGTGCATTCGCGTTTTTCCACGAACACCTTTCCGAGCTGGGATCGCGCGCATCCGAACCGCTACATCGCGCACAACGGCGAAATCAACACGCTGCGCGGCAACGTGAATTGGATCAAAGCGGCGCAGGCGAATTTCAAATCCGAGACGCTTGGTGGCGACATCAAGAAAGTCGTCCCCGTCATCAACACGGACGGCAGCGACTCGGCGCAATTCGACAACTGCGTCGAACTGCTCGTCATGGCGGGACGCGAGTTGCCGCACACGATGATGATGATGATTCCCGAGCCGTGGGAAAATCACGAGAGCATGGACGCGGAGCGCCGCGCGTTTTACGAATTTCATTCCTGCCTCATTGAACCGTGGGACGGCCCGGCCTCGATGGCGTTCACCGACGGCATCCGCATCGGCGCGTGCCTCGACCGCAATGGTCTTCGCCCGTCGCGTTATTACGTCACGAAAGATGACGTGGTCATCATGGCATCGGAAGCGGGCGTGTTGCCGATTGCCCCGGAACGTATCGCGGTCAAAGGCCGCTTGCAACCGGGAAGAATGTTTCTCGTGGACACGCAGCAGGGCCGCATCA
>JBEEMY010000350.1:0-3416 GCA_041192415.1 Verrucomicrobiota bacterium
AGCGATTTTGCTGGTTACAGCCTTCTTTGCAGGTACTTTTTTGGCTGCAGCGCCCGCGGGACTTGCGCGACCAGCTACTTTTTTTGTAGCAATTTCTTTCACGCTTGTCGTCTTGGAAACCGTCTTGCGAGGCGGGAATTTACTCGGTGCGAATTCAAAATTCACTTTGCCAGCCTCGGCGTCCCAAGCCAGCATGGCTTTGAACGCACGGCGGGTGCGCATGGAGACAAACTTGTCCAGCAAATCAGTTTTGCCGGTTTCCAGGAGCTTATGCATTTGCGTGCGCTCAATAGGCTGCTGCAAAATAGTGCGGCTCAATTTGAACTTGCACGCCTTCTTGTCCGCCTGCGACCGTTCGCAGAGATAGGCGGAGTCCGTTTCAAAAATCTTCCCGCCGCACTTCGGGCATGTCCCGATCGGCTCCTTGCCGGTGAAATCAATCTTCGGCGGCGGTTCTTTCGGCGCGCCCTTGCCCTTCGCTTCGCGCGGCGCGAACTCGAAGGCCGTGCCGCCGTCCTTGATCACCAGAAATGCCTTGAACGCGCGGTTGTTTTTCTTGGAAATAAATTTCGTGAGCAAATCCGTTTTGCCCGTCTCCAACATTTTCTTCACCTGCGCCGCTTCAATCGGTTGCTGCAAAATAATTTTACCCGTCTTGAATTTGCAGGTCTTGTCCGGGCCGGTCGCCTTCTCGCAGATATAATTCATGCCGCCATCGTAAACATTCCCGCCGCACTTGGGGCATTTGCCCAGCGGTTCTTTGCCGGTGAAATCAATGGGCGCGCTCGCTTCACCGTCTTTACCTTGGTCGTTGCCGAAATCAAATTCCGGTTTGAATTCCGCGCCCATCTTGATGATGGCGGCAAATGGAAAACCTTGTTTGCTGCGGAAACCTTGCAGCGGCCCGACCGTTCCCTTGCTGATGAGTTCCTCCACCTCGGAAATTTCCAACTGCCGACTCGCGACAATTTTCCAGAGCGCGAAGTCGCATTTCTGGCATTGGAATTTTTTGTAATTCTCCAAAATCTCGCCGCCGCATTTTGGACACGGCACGTTGAGCTTGCCGTAATCGCCCGGCACAGTATCGCTCTCATGGCTTTTCGCTTTCGCCACCATGTCGCGCGTGGCGTCAGCGATTTCCGCCATGAAATCGTCGCGCTTCAATTTGCCGCGCGCCATGAGGTTCAACTTAAATTCCCATTCGCCCGTGAGTTCCGGCGAGCAGAGTTGCGGCACGTCCAACCCGCGCAGCAGCGTGATTAGCGAAAACGCCTTGGCCATCGGCTGCAATTCGCGTCCGTTGCGCGCGATGTATTTCTCCCAAATCAAACCTTCGATGATCGTCGCGCGCGTGGCGGGCGTGCCGAGACCTTTGTCCGACATCGCCTCGCGCAATTCCTCGTCGTCAATCAATTTACCCGCGCCTTCCATCGCGCCGAGCAACGTTGCTTCCGAATAGCGCGCCGGTGGTTTGGTGATGTTCGCCTCGACTTCGATTTTCTCGGTCTTGACGGTTTCGTTCGGCTGCACCGGCACGAGATTGGGCGTCTCGTCGGAATCCGCTTCCTTGCCATAGACCGCGAGCCAGCCCGCGTTGACCATCACTTTGCCTTCGCTCTTGAACGGCTCGCTTTCGACGCGCGTGATGCGCGTGGTCACGAGAAATTCCGCCGCCGGATAAAAGATGGCGAGAAAGCGTTTCGTGACAAGGTCGTAAAGTTTCTGCTCCGGCTCGCTCAACGCTTTCGGCGCGATGAGTGTGGGAATGATCGCAAAGTGATCCGAGACCTTGGCATTATTAAAGATCCGTTTGTTCGGACGCACCCAGCCGTTCTTCAAAATCGTTTCCGCCGGCGTGCTGTAATTAGTGTCTGCCAACATTCCCATCGTGGCCTTGACCGTCTCCAAGTAATCCTCCGGCAACGCGCGCGAATCCGTTCTCGGATACGTCAGCACTTTATGTTTTTCGTAAAGCGCCTGCGCCAATCCCAGCGTGTTCTTCGCAGAGAAACCGAAGCGTCCGTTGGCTTCGCGTTGCAACGTGGTCAAATCGTAAAGCTGCGGCGACATCGAAGTCGTCGGCTTACTTTCTTCCGTAACGATGCCCGGCTTACCGAGACATTTCGCTTTGATGGCTTCGGCAATTTCCTGATGCCAAATCCGAATGGCTTGACGATGCTCGTCTTCGAGTGTGCCCTGCGCCGCTTCCAACTGCGCTTGCGCGTCGGGTAAATTTAACTGCAAACCCGCGAGCAATCGTTTTGCGCGATTGAGTTCGCTTTCTTCTTTTTTGAATTTTTCATCAAACCAACGCCCGAGGTATTCACCCGCTTGCGCGGCAAACGTTCCATGCACTTCAGAAAAACCGCGTGGCCGGAATTTTTTGATGCGTTCCTCACGCTCGACGAGAATCGCCAGCGTCGGCGTTTGCACACGGCCAACGGTCGTGAGATGAAAGCCGCCAGTCTTGGAATTAAACGCCGTCATGGCGCGCGTGCCGTTGATGCCAATGAGCCAGTCGCTCTCGCTGCGGCACGTCGCCGCGTCCGCCAACGGAATCATGTCTGCGTCGGTGCGAAGATGCGCGAAACCGTCGCGGATCGCCGCCGCCGTCATGGATTGCAGCCACAGCCGACTGATCGGTTGCTTGGCTTTGGCGTATTGAACAATGTAGCGAAAAATTAATTCGCCCTCGCGCCCGGCGTCGCACGCATTCACGAGCGAGGTGACATCTTTGCGTTTGAGCAGCTTGAGCAACACCTTGAGGCGCGGCTCACTTTTCTCGATGGGCAGCAGATCGAAGTGCGGCGGGATGACGGGCAGATGCGCGAACGTCCATTTGCCGCGCTTCACCTCGAACTGTTCCGGCACGGCAATGGTGAGTAAATGGCCGACCGCCGACGAGATGACATACTGGTCATTCTCGAAGTAGTCGTCGTGTTTTTCAAACTTTCCGAGCGCCTTGCTGATGTCGCTGGCGACCGAAGGTTTTTCCGCGATGATGAGAATTTTTCCCATGTGATGCGCCAATCTTTAAGCCGTGCGACGGCAGTTGCGCAACTTTATTTTTTTGGCGGACGGGAACTTTTCGACGGCGGACGAACCCCGATTCATAAAGATTTGCTGCGGAAGAATCGTTAGTTTTGCACTCCATTCACCCTGCCAAATCCACCTTCACCGCCGCGCGCTCAAAATCATTCGCCTCCATAAGCGCCTGCGGCTTCATCGTGCCGAGTTGCGCCACATAGCGTTCCGGCACGATCTCCAGCCGCGTGTTGTAGTGCGTGGCGATCTCGTTGAAATAACTCCGCGCCAGCGCAATCCGCTGTTCCGTGTCCGCCAGATTTTTTTGCAGCGCCAGAAACGACGCGTCCGCCTTCAGCTCCGGATACCGCTCCGCGATGCCGATGACAATC
>JBEEMY010000351.1:0-3413 GCA_041192415.1 Verrucomicrobiota bacterium
CCGGTTGGCCCGTCGAACTTTTCGACCTTGCCGTAACGCTTGGCGATGTCTGTGTAAAAATCCGCGCTCTCCTTCGGCGGAAGGAACTTGCTCATGTCCGCGTTGTAGAGCATTTGCACGGCGGCGTAATCGCTGGCATTGAGCATGTCAACCAGCTTTCGCGTGACGACAAAGTAGCGGTTGGTTAGGTTTGTTTCATTCGTTTCTGCGGTGCGGACGATTGGCACGGGAGTCTCCACGGCACGCTCGGGCACCATCCAGTCGGTATTTCTCACGGTCGAATTGAAAATCAAAATCAACCAGATGCCGACAATTCCAGGGACGCCAAAAATGGCGAGCTGCCAAAACGCGACCTTGAATTCAACCGGCTTGATCTGATCGGCGGTCTGCATCGAAAGCACAATCGGGCGCAGGTTCGCGAGATGCTTTTCATCCGGCGGCTCGCCCGTTTCCGCCGAGCGGATCAGCGATTCCAGTTGCGCTTCGAGGGGCAGAAGCTTGGCCCGCGCCCACTGATTGAGCCAATAAACAATCGCATCAACGGCAATGAACGTCAGCGCGACTGGAATTGTGGCGTAGAGACCAATGCCCAAGCCCCAAGTGGCGATCAGTGCGCCGACCGTTCCCGGAAGGATATACCACCACAGCACCGACCCCAGCAGCCGCGACTGCGCGCGCACGGCATTCAGTTCCGCCTGCAATGATTCGAGGACCGTTGCGCCGGGCGGCGCGGGCGGAGTTTTGCGACGCGTGTAAATAATTTTCCAAGCAACGAAAATTGTGCTCCCGATGACAATCAAATCGCCGAGACGCGAAACCGGCGTGAGATATACGGTGAAATAAAAAATTTCGAAAATGATCACCACCAATGCACAAGCCACCAGTTCGCGAATGTCGCGCGCGCCCACGATGCGGCGCAACTGGCTCGTCTGCATTTGCATGGCGGAAGCCAGTTGCTCCGGCGACACGTCCGGCTTTCGCAACGGTTGCCGCTGCCACAGTTTTTTCAACTCGTCGTCGTTCATGGTGTCGCCTCCTCGGTCATCAGGCTGGAAAGTTTTTTCTTCGCGCGGTGCAACATCACGCCAACGTTGTTGGCATTGATGCCCGTGGCTTCCGCGATTTGTTCGTAGGTCAAATCCTCGAGGAAAAGAGTGACGAGCGCTTTCTCAATCGGGTTCAGTTGGTAGATAGCGTTGTAAAGGCTGGCCATGCGGTCGTCCGCTTTGGCTTCGGTGGTCTGCTGCGCTTCAATCGTGCGCGTGAGGTCGGCGGGTTCAAAATGCACGACGCGGTCAAGGCGCGAGGCGCGCTTGCGGACGAACGAAATGGCAGTGTTGATGGCCACGCGATAAAGCCAGGTGTTGGCGAATTTGTTTTCTTTCAGCGTCGGCAGGCCGCGCCAGATTTGACACAGGATTTCCTGATACAAATCATCCTGATCCGCCGCGTTCCACGCATAGACGCGGCAGACCCGGAGAATCCGGTCTCGATTCTCATTCACCAGTTCCAGGAACTTGCTTTCGTCTGCGGGCGTCGAATTCAATCTTGTGCCTTTATTGATTAGTCGCAGCGGGAGGAAGAATTATTACGCATCCAGAAAAAATAAATGGCCGCCGCGAACAACCTGAATGTGCGCTTTCGCATCAGGCGGCGGGTAAAGGAAGGATACAAAGTTCCGAAATGTCCGTCGCGCTGGCTTTCACCACTTATTTGCTCGCCGCAGTTTTTTTAATTCCCCGCTGCCACAAATCAAAGTGATACAGCGCCACGACCACAAGGCTGTGGCTGATTTTTCCCTCGGCGACGAGCTTGGAAATTTCTGCTGCCGGAATGAGTTGCGTGGTCAGGTCTTCACCGCTGTCGAATTCTACGGCGTGCTTCAGTTGGCAATTTTCAATCAGCACGGTAAAGGTTTTATTATTCAGGATGGCGGGGTTGGACCAGACTTGACCGAGCAGCCGCGCGTTTTCGCCTTCGTAGCCGGTCTCTTCGCGCAGTTCGCGCACGGCGGTGGCCACGGGGTCATTCTCGTGCGGGTCCATCATGCCGCCGGGAATCTCCAGTTCCACCGTGTTGGAACCGGCGCGGAACTGCCGCACCATCACCAACTCGCGCGCGGGGGTGAGAGCGATGACATTCACCCAGCCGACGGTGTCGAGGACGTAGAAATCATTTTCCTGGCCGGTGCGCGGGTTGAGGTAAAGATCGGAGCGCAGCTTGAAGATGCGGAAATCGCCGACGGGTTTGGAACCGGTTTTTTTCCAGGGTTGAATCATAAATTCAAAGTCCTTTTTCCTTGGCCGACCAGCCCTGCTTCATCAGCGTGAGCAGGTGCTTCAACGCTTCCTCATAGCTGCGGCTTTTTTCGGCGGCGAGCTGGCGCGCGCGTTTGTCGAGTTGCGCGGCCATGTCGGCGGACTTTTCGGCGGGACAGCCGAGGGCGACGAGGAGTTGAGCAAGCTGAACTATTTCCATGGGCTGATTTTAGCCACAGATTTTCACAGATGAAACACAGATAAAAAAGGCGCGGAAAAAAATTTCCGCGCCTTGAAAGTTTCAGAGTGATTTACTTCGCCGCTTCGATGGTGATGCTGACCACGCCGATGCGCTTGAGCGGCTTGCTGGGTTCGCCGGAGCCGCTGGCGCCGACGGACGTGCCGGCGATTTTCGCCAACGTGTCCTCGCCCTTGATGAGCTTGCCGAAGGCGGTGTATTGACGGTCAAGGAATGACGCGTCGCCATCGCAGATGAAAAACTGTGAGCCGGCGGAATCCGGATTCGAGCTGCGCGCCATGGAGATGACGCCGCGCTGATGTTTACGTTCGTTGAACTCGGCTTTGATCTGGTAGCCGGGCCCGCCGGTTCCCCAAGAATGTTCCTTGCTCGCGTCCTTGGTGAGCGGATCGCCGCCCTGGACCATGAAGCCTTTAATGATGCGGTGAAAACAGGTTCCGTCGTAATAACCTTTTTTCGCCAGCGTCTTGAAGTTTTCAACCGTCTTGGGCGCGACATCGGCCCAGAATTCCAGGGTCAGGTCGCCTTCGGTAGTTTTGATGATTGCGATTTCGCTCATATTAATTGGTTCCGTATTGGTGGTGTGACATTGAACTTCCGTGTTCAAATTATTTGGCGACATCCGCGACGATGGCCGCAGATTTAATGCTGTCGAGGTTGGGGAATTCTTTCTTCAAGTATTCGTTGCCCACCTGTTGAATCGCGCCCTGATTGGGGCGTTCGCCGGACTCGCTGTTGATTTTGTCCACCACGTCCATGCCTTCGATGACTTTGCCGAACGGTGAAAAGCCCTGGCCGTCGAGAAAAGTATTGTCGCCGAAATTAATGAACATCTGCGTCGTGCGCGTGTTCGGGCCGGCGGTGGCGAACGTGAGCGTGCCGCGCGCATTGCTGGT
>JBEEMY010000352.1:0-3413 GCA_041192415.1 Verrucomicrobiota bacterium
CAGGGCTTTCAACGCCTGCTTAAAATCTTTCGGCAGCGGCGCTTCAAATTTCACGGTCTTCTTCGTGCGCGGATGGATGAAGGAAAGTTTGTGCGCGTGCAGCAACACGCGCGGCGCGGTGTAGCCGGTGGTGTCGGCAAATTTTTTGTTCGGCTTGGCGGCGTAGGTCACATCGCCCGCGAGCGGATGGCCGAGGTGCAGGAAATGGACGCGGATCTGGTGCGTGCGTCCGGTGTGGATCTCCGCCTCCACATGCGTGGCGTGCGCGAGCCGTTCGATGACGCGCCAGCTCGTGTGCGCGGCGCGGCCATCGCCGTCGTCGCACACGGCCATGCGTTTGCGCTCGGTGTGATGCCGCGCGATGGCGGCGTGGATTTCGCCTTCATCTTCCTTGAGCGGGCCGATGACGATGGCGTCGTAAAATTTCTTCACCGTGCGCCCGGCGAATTGTTCCGAGAGCGCGAGGTGCGTCTCGTCATTCTTCGCCACGACGAGGCAGCCGCTGGTTTCCTTGTCGAGCCGGTGGACGATGCCCGGTCGCGCCACGCCGCCGATGCCGCTCAACGAACCTTTGCAATGATGCAGCAGCGCATTGACGAGCGTGTGTTCCTCGTGCCCGGCGGCGGGATGCACGACAATTCCGGCGGCTTTGTTGATGACGAGGAGTGATTTGTCCTCGAACAAAATATCGAGCGGGATGTTTTCGGGCTGCGCGGTGGCAGGCGTCGCTTCCGGCCAATGGATTTCAATCTCCTCGCCCGCGCGTGGTGAGTGCGTGGTCTTGGTGGGCTGACCGTTGATGCGGAGGTGACCCTGCTCGATGAGCCGCTGCATCGTTCCGCGCGAGCTTTCGGGAAATTTTTCGCGGAGGAAAATGTCGAGACGTTCGCCCGGACGGGATTGCTCGACGATGAATTTTTCGGTGCGCGTGGTGGGCATGATGAGTGAGGAGTGATTCGTGAAAACAGATTGACGCATCACGCATTACTCGTCACGGGCGGTTCGTTCTTCCAGTTGAGCAGGAAGATAAGCGCCACGCCGGTGCAGATGGCGGAGTCGGCGACGTTGAACGCGGGAAAATCCCAAATCTCCATCGTCCCGCGTCGCGCCATATAGAAATGCAGGAAGTCCACGACGGCGTGGCGTCCGGGCAGCAGGCGGTCGGTGAGGTTGCCGATGATGCCGCCGAAGATGAGTCCGAACGCGAACTGCCCCAGCAGCCGGTGCGCGCTAAAATGCCGCCGCGAAAACCACAGCACGACGAGCGCGGTGAGGGCGATGATGGCGAGCAAAAAATTATTTCCGGTGAAGAGGCTCCACGCCGCGCCGGTGTTGGCGCGGTGCGTGAGGTTGAAGAAGCCGGGGATGACGGTTCGCTCCGTGTATTCCGGGATGGTTTTCAGCACCAGCCATTTGGTCAATTGGTCGAGCGCAAAAATAATTGTGGCCAGCGCGAAGATGCGTTGGTTTGGTTTTGAAAAAAAAGCGGAGTCGGCAGACACAGCGGGAGTTTCAGGTTTCAGGTTTCAGGTTTCAAGTTCAATGCGCACCGGAAGCCGGCGCTCCCGGTGACTTTGGCCTTTGGACTTCGCACGCTTTGGACTAATTTCCGCGCATGGCGCTCGTGCGAATCCTGATTGACGGCTACTCGCTGTTACATTCTTGGCCGGAGCTGGCCGAAGGCGCGGCGCGTCATTCCGAGGCCGCGCGCGATGCGCTGGTGGAAATGCTCCAGCAGTATCAAGACGCCTGCGGCACGCCGGTCACGGTTTTCTTCGACGGCGCGGGCAAGCGGCGCAAACCCAAAAGTGAGTCTGCCACCGCCGTTGAAGTTTTATTTTCCAGCAGCGGCCAGACGGCGGATGATTTGATCGAGCGCGCGGCGCACCGCTTTCAGGCCTACGGCGAGGTGCTGGTGGTGACGAATGATTTTGCGGAGCGCGACATGGTCGTGGGCTTCGGCGGCTCAACCGCGAGTTGCGAAAACTTCATCCGCATGATCCAGAATGCGCTGGCGGACTTGGAGGAAAACCTGAACAATCACAATCGCAAAGAGCGCAACCGTTTTTCCCGCGCGCGCTGAATGTTCATGAATTTCCTGACCCGAAAATCTTTTTCCCGTGGCGTGCTGCTGCTTTTATTTTTATGCACGGCGGCGCACGCGGCGGACGAGCAGCGCTGGCTGTTCGTGTTTGATACTTCAGCGGCGATGAAGAAACGGCTCCCGGCAGTCGAGGCAGAAATCAAATCCCTGTTGCTTTCCTCCGTTGATGGGAAGCTGCGCACCAACGACAGCGTCGGCGTGTGGACTTTTGACAGCCAGTTGCACACCGGCCAGTTTCCGCTGATGTGGTGGCAGCCGGAGCGCGCGGCGTTGGAGGCGACCAACCTGGCGACGTTCCTGCGCGGGCAAAAATTTTCCGGCAACACCAAATTCGATGCGCTGCAGCCGACGCTCAACCGGGTCATCGCCGATTCCGAGCGGCTGACGGTGCTGATTTTCTGCGACGGCGCGGATGAAATCCATTGGACGCCATACGATGAAAGTTTGAACGCCATGCTGGCGCAGACGGCGGCCGAGCGGAAAAAATCTTTGCAGCCGGTGGTTGTTTTATTGCGCACGCAGGTGGGAAAATACGTTGGCGCAACGGTGAATTTTCCGCCGCAGCCGGTGACCGCGCCGCCGTTCCCGCTCCTGCCGCGCGAAATTAAAATCATTCCCAGCAACCCGCCGCCGGTGGCCGTTGTGGTTCCCGCGCCTAAACCAGTTGCGCCGGTCGCGCCGTCGCTCGTCATCGTCGGCACGCACGTCAGCAGCAACACCAATGACCTCGTGAAGTATGCCGCCGCTGCGGCCAGCAACGCTGTCGTGATGGCAAAATCAAATCCGCCAGTCATGGTGTCAAAACCATTCGTCGCGCTGGCCACCAACCGTCCGGTGTCGCCGACAAACATCGCCGCCATCGGCACGGCGACGAATCCAGCCTCGGCCACGAACGCCGTCGCCGCTCCGGTTGCGCCCACGGGTTCTTTCGACAAGGCGCTGATTTATGTTGGCGCAGCACTGCTGGCGGCAGCAGTGGGTCTGATATTTTTTATGCTGGGTCGGCGGCGGGGGCCGCGCAGCAGCCTCATCACGAGTTCCATGCAGGACGATTTGCAACCGCCGGATCGAAAATAATTTCTTTCGCGCGTGACTTTTGGGCAGGGCTTTTAGAAAATTCGCTCCCATGAAAACCCTTCCGTTAAATTTATTTTGTATCGTCGCCGCGCTTGGTTTCATCGCCACCGGTTGTTCCAATGAAAAATCCGCCGCGCCCGTTGCGCCCGCTGCCTCGGCTGCCGCGCCAGTCGCCGCGCCTGCTGGCAACAATTTCGCCGACCCGTCCAAGCTGACGGAAAAAGCTCCCGAA
>JBEEMY010000353.1:0-3409 GCA_041192415.1 Verrucomicrobiota bacterium
GCGACCGCGCCACCGTCGGCGAAACGCCAGGCGCCGTCCGTATGACCCTGACGGTCGGAATCATCGCGGCCTATTCCAACAGTTTCGGCGTGCCGTTTCTGTTGGATGGCCGTGAAGTTGGCGGGCTTGGTCTGACGACGGGGCAAGTGGGTTTTGTTTATGGCACGGTGGGCATTATCGCGCTGACGTGCGGGGGATTGATTGGCGGCATCGTCGCGTCGCGCTACGGTTTGAAGGCGATGTTGTGGCCGATGATTTTTATCATGCACCTGCCGGACTTGGTTTTCATTTATCTCGCCAACGCGCAGCCGGATAATCTTACCGTTATCAACCTCTGTGTGGCGGTGGAGCAGTTTGGCTACGGCTTCGGGTTCACGGCGTATATGCTCTACATGATTTATATCGCGCGTGGCGCGCATCCCACGGCGCATTACGCCATCTGCACCGGCTTCATGGCGCTGGGCATGATGCTGCCGGGAATGTGGAGCGGGTGGTTGCAGGAAATCATCGGCTACCCGCATTTCTTCGTGTGGGTGCTGCTGGCCACGGTTCCGAGTTTCATCATCGCCGCGCTAATTCCGCTGGAACGGGAGTTTGGGAAACGGGCGGCAAATCCTTGAGGAAAAGAATTGCTTTGAACATATCCACGTTCGCAGAATCAAAGCTCCAATGAAACCGAATCGTCTGTTTGTCCTAGCCGCCACGTTGCTCTCGCTGCTCACCGATGTCCGCGCGCAAAACGAAAGTCTCGCCTCCATCTTCACCAATGCCGACACGCGGGTGATTCCCGGTCGGCGCACGAGCATCATTTACATCCAATGCCACGGCCTCGGCTATGGCGACTTGAGCTGTTACGGCCAGACGAATTTTCAGACGCCAAATCTCGACAAACTGGCTGCCGAGGGCGTGCGCTTTACAAACTTTCGTCCGGGCGGCACAAATTTTTCAACGTCACTCGCCGCGCTGATGTCCGGCAAAAAATCCGGGCGCATGGGCGCGCCGACCGTGGCCGAACGATTGCAGGCAGCGGGCTATGCCACTGGCCTGATTGGTGAATGGACGCTGGGCGAAAAACCCTGGACGCAGGGTTTTGATGAATTCGCCGGCTTCATTCGCGATGAGGAGGGGCGAAATTATTTTGCTGATCACGTCTGGCGGTTTGCGCCCAAGGCCGTGATTAACACCAACAATGTCCAAGAGGATTGGGTAGGCAGTGAAATGATTTACGAAAACATTGACGGCAAAAAAGGTCGCTACCTGCCGGAAGTTTTGGTGAATGCCATGTGCAGCTTCATCGGCATCCACAAGTCCGATCCGTTCAATGACTACAAACCGTTTTTTCTGATGGTGAACCTGCCGTCGCCGCGCAGCGCCAAGGCGGGGGCGGATGAATTTCCGGTGCCGAGCGATGCGCCGTTCACAGGCGAGCGCTGGCCGCAAGCCGCGAAGGATCGCGCCGCACTCATCACGCGGCTCGATGGCAGCATTGGTCGGCTGTTTGAAAAATTCAAGGAGCTGGGCATCTCCAACAACGTTGCGATTTTTTTCAGCAGCAGCGCCGCTCCGGAAAAATTTACGGATGCGAAAATGAATTTCCTTAAGCCTAACGGCGCGGCGGTCGCCAGCGGAACTTCGCCAGCGTCGCTGCCGATGATTGTGTGGTGGCCGGACGCTGTGCGCGCGAAAACACCGATGCCCTTCGCGTGGACGAGCGTGGATTTTGCGCCGACTGCGCTAGACATCGCGTTTGCGAAACGCGCGAAGGATTTGGACGGGATGACCATTCTGCCGGTGCTGGAAGGGAAAACTGGCCCGGATGTAGATTCACCTGCAAAACGTTCCGTCGAAACGCTAAAACCATAAAGCCGCCTTATCGCACCGGCGCACTGCTGGGCAGCGGCGCATTAAAATCCCGCTGGTGTTCGATACTTTTCACCTTAAACCAGACCGACACGACGGTGATGCTGATGCCCAGCAGCACCATCGGCCAGACAATCCACGGCCACAGGTGTTTTCTTGGGGGAGAAATTTTGTCCGGCACGTTCATGCCCGCATCCTCGCATAGGCGCGCGGTGAAGAAAAGTTTGGAACGCTGGCCATCATAGCGGCAATCGCAGACAATCCCTTCTCGCCGACAAAACAGTTTGCCTTCACGCTGCGGATTACCTATGCTGCGCGGCTCGTTTAATTGAGATTTTACCGTGAATATCACCATCGAAAACTTGGCCCCGTGCAAAAAACTTGTGCGGGTTGAACTGGATGCAGCCGCCGTTGACACCGCGTTTGACGCCATCACGAAAGATTACCAGAAGCAGGCCGTGTTGCCGGGCTTCCGTCCGGGCAAAGCCCCCCGCGACATGGTCGTGAAAAAATACAGCGCCGAAATCCGCGACGAAGCCAAGCGCAAGCTCATCGGCGACAATTACCGTGCCGCGATCGCCGACAAGAAACTTCAGGTCATCGCTGCGCCTGACATCGAGGAGATCCAATTTGAACGCGGCCAAAATTTGATTTTTGCCGCTACCGTCGAGACCGCGCCGGAATTTCAATTGCCGGACTACAAAGGCTTGCCCGCGAAAGTGGAAACCAAATCCGTCACGGATGCCGACGTGGAAAAAGCCCTCGACCTCCTGCGCGGCCAGCACGCGAAGTTTGAAACCGTGGCTCGCCCGTTGGCAGACGGTGAGATTGCCGTGGTCAACTACACCGGCACTTGCGAAGGCAAAGCCATCACCGAACTCGCGCCGACGGCGAAGGGTTTGACGTCCCAGGAAAATTTCTGGATTGAGACGAGCAACAACGATTTCATCCCCGGTTTTGCCGCGCAACTCATCGGCGCGAAGGCTGGCGACAAGCGCACGGTGAACGTGGATTTCCCCGCTGACTTCGTCACGAAGGAATTGCAGGGCAAGAAAGGCATCTACGAAGTCGAAGTCGTCGAGGTGAAAGAAAAGGTTTTGCCGACGCTCGACAACGAACTCGCCAAGAAATTTGGCGCGGAAGATTTGGACAAGCTCAAGACTGGCGTGCGTGCGGACTTGGAAAACGAATTGAAGTATTCCAAATCCAAAACTGTCCGCCAGCAGATTGTGCAGACGTTGCTGGAGAAATTGAATTTTGAACTGCCCGAAACCGCCGTGGCGCAGGAAACGCGCAATGTGGTTTATGACCTCGTCCGCCAGAACACGCAACGCGGGGTGGCGCGCGAGATTATCGAGACGCAGAAGGATCAGATTTACGCCGCCGCTGCTGGCAATGCCAAAGAACGCGTGCGTCTGGCGTTCATCGTGCAGCGCATCGCGGATCAGGAGAAGATCGAGGTCACGCAGGAGGATGCTTTGCGCCGCGCGCAGTCGCTGGCGATGATGTATCAGATGCCGCTCGATGCGCTCATCAAGGATTTGCAGAA
>JBEEMY010000354.1:0-3401 GCA_041192415.1 Verrucomicrobiota bacterium
CAGGCCCAGCGTGCCGGCGCCATCGAACCGGTGGGCAACTGGCTGTTGCAAGTCCGCGCGAATGGAAATTGGACGACGCAAATTCTTCCAGTCGGCCGCACGGATTGTTACTTCGACAACGCCACGCCTGAAGCCATCTCCGTCCGCGCCGTTGATCGCGCGGGAAATTTAAGCACGCCAATCATCTGGTCCCCGAAAAAGTATTCTTCCACTGAACCGGTAAAGGGCGGGGAGCGGATGAAGGGCAATTAAACTGCTGTCGCCACGGACGTGAGTCCGCTCCATTTGAAATCGGGGAGCAAGTTTGAGCCGGCTCACGCCGGCGGCTACGAAATGAGGATTGGTTTTGGAAGGGCTGTAAGCCGAATTCTGTCTGCGTCCTTGCGGACGGAGAGAATCATTTGTCTCAGCGACCGATACCCGAAACCTGTTTCGCTTTCACGAAACGCGGAGCGGGCAACTCCTCGGTTTCCTATTTGGCCTTGCACCCGATGGGGTTTTCCATGCCGTGTCGCTTACGCTTCACGCGGTGCGCTCTTACCGCACCTTTTCACCATCACCTGCAACTTGCGTCGCGGGCTGTTTATTTTCTGTGGCACTTTCCGTCAGGCCGTCTTGAAACGTCCTGCCTGCGTGTATCTCCGGCGGAACCGGAGTTACGCAGCATCGCGCCCTGCGGAGTTCGGACTTTCCTCCCCGGACTTGCGCCCGGAGCGATTCTCCGCCCTTCCAAAACCAGTTGCAGCATAACTGACGATGGAAAAATCTCAAGGCTGCAAGCCGTGGCGATTGAATTGCGCGCGTTCCTTTTGACAGTCAAAATATTTCCAAGCGGGCAGGGGAGGTTGCGGCCTTATTAAAATTCTCGCCAGTCGCCCGCGCCTGATTATCATGGCAGGCCGATGATTTACTTCGATTACAACGCCACCGCGCCCGTGATGCGCGAAGCGCGCGAAGCGTGGTTGCACGTCACTGAAAAGCTCGGCGGCAATCCGTCATCCATGCACCAGTTCGGCACCAAGGCCAGCATCGTGCTCGCCGACGCGCGCGAAAAGCTCGCCGCATATCTCTGCTGCAATCCCAACGACATCGTGTGGACGAGCGGCGCGACCGAGGCGAACAACATGGTCATGCACCATTTCGCCAAGAAGCTCGCGCCGACGCAGAAAGTTTTCGTCTCCGCCATTGAGCATCCGTGCGTGGATGATTCGTCGAAACATTATTTTGGCAAGCGCGTGAAGACCATTCCCGTCACGCACGACGGCGTGATTGACATGGACTGGCTCACGCAAGAACTCGCCGAGGAGCAGCCCGGCCTCGTCGCCGTGATGACCGCAAACAACGAGACCGGCATCATCCAGCCGTGGCAGGAAATCCTCGCCATGTGTCAGGCTTACGAAGTGCCGTTCTTCACCGACGCCGTGCAGTTCATCGGTAAGATGCCGTTAAAAGGGCTCGGCGATTGCGATTATGTCACCGGCGCCGCGCACAAATTCGGTGGCCCGCGTGGCGTTGGTTTCTTGAAAATCCCGCATCGTTCGCACCTCACGCCATTGCTGCACGGCGGCAAACAGGAACGCGGTTTCCGCGCGGGAACGGAAAACACCGCGATCATCGCCGCGATGATGGCCGCGCTCGACGTGCGCGAGAAACAGATTCACCGCAGCGAACATCTCCTGCGCAAAGTCTGGCGCGATAATTTTGAGGCGCAGTTCCTCCGCGCCATGCCCGGCGCGACGATTCTCGGCCACAACCAGCCGCGTTTGTGGAATACCGTTTCCGCGCTCATGCCTGATGGCGACCGCAAATCGCAATGGGTCATCCGCCTCGACAAAGCGGGCTTCGCCGTCAGCACCGGCTCGGCCTGCACGACGGGCAAAGACGAGCCGTCGCACGTTTTGTCCGCGATGGGTTACAAGTCCGCGCACGCGCAACGCGCCGTGCGCATGAGCGCCGGCTGGGAAACGAACGAAGCGGAATGGGACGCGCTGCTCAAGGCCATCGTGAAAGTGCATGGCGAGATGCAGCACAAGGCGTGACAATGAATCCCGTCACCCGCACCCGCCTGCTGCTGCTCGCCATGTTTATTTTTCCCGTCGTGGTGATGGCGTTGTTCTGGCGGTCATCTTCCCGCTTGCCCGCCATCGCAAACGCGCGTAGTTTTCGCGCATGAGCACAGTGGCTGAAATCAAAGCGGCGATTCCTTCGCTGACCCTCGCGGAACGCGCGGAGGTTGCCCGCTGCCTGAATGACTGGCAGGACGACGCGTGGGACGGCCAGATGACGCGCGACCTCGCCGCTGGCAAGCTGGACAAGCTGCTGGCAAAGGTGGACAAGGACATCGCCAAGGACAAACTTCGCGACCTTCCGTGATTTCCAAAACGCACGAGGATTTCTGGGCGGGCTTTGACGCGCTGCCCAAGGCGGTGCAAAAACTGGCGCGGGAAAAATTCCAACTCTGGCAGAAAAATCCGTTCGTGTCCGCGTTGCAATTCAAAGAACTCTTCCCGGATGTCTGGTCGGTTCGCATCAATCAAAATTACCGTGCGCTCGGTCGGCGGCGGGAAAATTTAATCGTGTGGTTTTGGATCGGCACGCACGCGGAATACGACCACCTGCTCAAACGGTTGAAATAAATTTCTGCAACTGAAAATGAAACCCACCACCCGCACCCGCCTGCTGCTGCTCGCCATGTTTATTTTTCCCGTCGTGGTGATGGCGTTGTTCTGGTTCTTCGGCAAAGACCCGGAAAATCCGGCGGCTACTTTGCCACTGATGCCACCGCGTTGATTGCTGGCCTAGCTAAATGGGATGAACTGGATTGTCGCCACGCTGATCTCCGCGCTGTTTCTTGGCCTCTACGACCTTTGCACCAAGCACGCGGTGCGGGCAAACGCCGTCACGCCCGTTTTATTTTTCAGCACGCTCACCGGCGCGACAGTATGGTTTGGGTTGCTCGCGGTGGAAGTCATCCACCCGGGAACTTTGCCCGCGACGCTCATCACCGATTCGCTGACTTGGAAGCAACACCTCCAGCTATTGCTGAAATCCACCATCGTCGCCGCGTCGTGGATTGGGACTTACTTCGCCATGAAACACCTGCCGCTCTCGCTTGGCGCGCCCATCCGCGCCATGAGTCCGCTGCTCACTTTGTTCGGCGCGATTCTGATTTTGGGCGAACGCCCGACCTGCCTGGAAACTGTCGGCGTGCTGACCACGCTCGCATCATTCGTTGGGTTGTCAGTCATCGGCAGCAGCGAAGGCATTCATTTTCATCGCAACAAATGGTTTTGGTTTCTCATCATGGGCACGTTGTTTGGCGCGGTGAGTTCGCTCTACGACAAATACCTTTTCAGCACGCTGAACTTTTCCGTGCCGACGGTGCAATGCTGGTTCTCGAT
>JBEEMY010000355.1:0-3400 GCA_041192415.1 Verrucomicrobiota bacterium
TCGCGGCTGCGCACGGTGCGTTTGTGGCTGAAGATGGATTTCAGAAAAAACCGGCACAGTTCGCCGCTGGAATATAATTTTATTTTCCGCGCGGAGGTGATGAGCGGATGCCGGTGGAGGATGACCATTTTTTTGCCGTGCGCCGCCGCGATCTTTTTCAAGCGCTGGCTCAACTCCAGTTCTTCCGCCGCAAAAATTTCCGGATTAAACCCGCCAAGTTCACGGAACGCCGCCGCCGTGATGAAGATGAAGGAGCCAGCCAGCCATTTCTTGAACCGGCTCGTGAGGTTCCAGCCTTGCGTGACGAAGTTGGCGGCGAAGTTGCCTTCGTCCAGCCGCATGGTGGAGCCACCGGCGATGACGTTGCCGGAACGGATGGCTTCAGCCACATCGGCAAACAGTTCGGCGCTGGGGTGCGAGTCGGCATCCACAAAGATGAACCAGTCGCCGGTGGCGGCGGCGGCGCCGGAGTTGCGGGCGCGCCCAATTTGGTTGAACGGCTCGAAGACAACTTTTGCGCCAGCGTTGCGGGCAATCTCCGAGGTGCGGTCGGTGGAATTGTTGTCGCACACGACGAGTTCAAACTCCCAGCCGAGCCGGGTGAACGCCGTCGCCGCCGTCTGGATTTGAGCGAGCGAGGCGCCGAGGAGTTTTTCCTCGTTGAACGCGGGGACGATGACGGAGATTTTCACGCCGGCAGTCTAGCGGTCGGTGCGCGGTTTTGAAACCGGGAATTCAACGCAATCCGGGTAGGGCGCGTCACTCTGTGCGCGCCGTCGCATGCAGACCGACGCGTTCGGCGGGCAGGGGACTGCCCGCCCTACCAGTTTTAGACCGTTGGTTTATCATCTGGATAATCCTGGATTCATTTTCGTCGTGCATTTTCGCGGGGATGATTTTTAATGGCGGCATGAGCATTTGGATTTTAGCACTTCTGGTGGTGGCGGCGACGACTTTGGCGGGCTGGCGTCAGGGCGGGATTCGCGCGGCGGTTGGTTTCGCAGGAATTTTTATCGCCACACTGTTTGCGCCGCTGGTCGGGAAATTATTTCATGTGCTGCTGCCCTTTCTGGGGGCGACGAATCCGGTGACGGTCTGGGCGCTCTCGCCGGTCTGCGGTTTTATCGTGGTCTCGATTATTTTTTCCGTCATCGCGTTCAACGTGCATCGCAAGGTGGATGTGTATTACAAATACAAAGCGGGCGACCTGCGGCTGGCGTTGTGGACGCGCCTGAACTCCCGGCTCGGTATCTGCGTGGGCGTTTTGAACGGCGTGATTTATTTCATCCTCATCAGCTTCCTGTTGTTCAACCTGACTTACTGGACGACGCAGGCGACGGCGGGTGTGGCGCAACCGTCCATGGTGGTTCGCCTCGTCAACAGCCTGGGGCAGGGGTTGCAGACGACTGGCTTCGCGCGCACGTCGGCTTCCGTCGGCACGTTGCCGCCGCTGTTTTACAAGTATGCGGATCTCTCCGGCTTCCTGATGCAAAATCCGCAAACTGGCCCGCGCCTCGCGGAGTATCCGGCGCTGGCTTCGCTGTGGGAGCAGGCCGATATGCAGGGGCTGGTGACTGACACCGCGTTGACTGGCGCGCTCGCGGCTGGCACGTCGTTGGGCGAAATCATGAACCTGCCGTCGGTGCAGGATTTTTTGAAGAACAAGGAGTTGAGCAAGCGCGTGACAGGAATCGTCGAAACCAATCTGGATGACATCGCAGTTTATTTGCAGACCGGCAAGTCGGCGAAGTTTGACGGTGAGAAAATTCTGGGCCGCTGGCAGTTCAATGCCAGCGTCACGCTCGCGTGGTTTCGCCAGAGCCAGCCGAAAATTCAGGTCAAGGAAATGGCGAGCATCCGCGCGCTGTGGTCGGCGGCCTACGCGCAGATGACGTTGCACCTCACGTCGGACAATCTGGTGTTCGTGAAAAATTATCCGCACTTCCAGCAGTCGGTTCCGCCCTTCATCGCCGAAAATTGGAACGGCGACTGGAGCCGCGAGGGCGAGACATACACGATTCATCTTACGCTGAACGGCGCGGATAAATTTGTCACCGCCACCACTCCCGATGGTTTGCGCCTCTCCGTGAAGGACGGACGCAACCTGCTGATCTTCGACCGCGTGGATTGAATTCTGGCCGCGACTTGGCCTGCGCCCTGCTTAACAGCAGGCATGAACTTTACAGCATTGTTAAAAATCTTTGGTGTGGTCGCGGCTCTGGCGGGCGCGGGCTATAAATATGCGCCGCACTTCTGGGAAAAATCCGCTGATGGCAAATCCGTCGCCTCGGCCGATGGCAAGGCGGCCATCCCGGCCAAGCCGGGTGAATTGGGCGAAGTTGTCCTCACCAACCATTTTGAAACGGTCGTGCGCGTTGGCAATGGCAAGAGTTGCACGCTCGTGCCGCGCCAGATGGGCAGCCACAACGTGGAATTGACCCTCTCGCTCGAATCCCGCAACGCCGCCGGCAAAACCCACGAGCTTTCCGTGACGCAAGTCTCCGCCACGTCCGGCAAGCTGATGGAAGTGGCGTTGGGCGGGATGCAACTTTCCTTCACCCCGAAACTGGTGCAATAAATTTCGACGGGACTTCTTGGAATTAGTAGGGAACGTTTCAGAAAACCGACTTCAAAAAAGACAACCACCGGCTGGGAAGAGAATTCCGGCTGGATTTTGGCTGCACTAAAAGTTGGCAGCGTGTCTCAATGTGAGAGCAAGGCTTGGGCGAACTTGCCGATGATGCCGAGGACGCAGACCAACATCACGCCGCCCCAAAAATCCATCCGCGCCTTGCGCAGTTGGTTCGTGGGCCAGACTAGATCCAGCGAATGAAAGAATTCGCTCCGCTTGAGCTTGCTGTCGGGGGCAATCAGATTTGCTTTCATGCCTGTTTGATTGCAGCCGCCATGCCAACGTTCAAATTCATTTCGCAGCCCGCGCGTGACAAATCTTGGGACAGAAACTAGCATCCGCGCGAAATGAAACCGACGCTCCGCCACATCGCCAACCTCTGGACGCTGCTGGAACATTCGTGGTCGCTGGACGAAAAACTTCGCGCGTTCAAGGATGCAGGCTTCGACGGCGTGTGTTGGGGCGGCAGCCCGGAATTACGCGATGGCTGTGCGAAACACGGTTTGATTTTTGTCGGCGGCATGGCCAGCGGCAACGCGGCGGATTTTTCACGGTTGCTGCAAGAGCAGAAGGACTGTGGCGCAATCCATGTGAACGTGCAGCTTGCAGGCGATGAAACTTCCGCCGCCGAAGCCTTGCAACTCGCGCTCACGCTCAACCGCGAGGGCAAACGCCTCGGCCTCGTGCCCGGCATCGAGACGCATCGCGGAACCTGCACCGAGACACCGGAGAAACATTACGCGCTCTGCGATGCCTACCAAAAAGCAA
>JBEEMY010000356.1:0-3391 GCA_041192415.1 Verrucomicrobiota bacterium
AGCCGACGCAAAAAGTATTTTTGACGGAAGCGATGATTGCTCCGTCAGCCAACAATTCTCAACTGCGACAGTTCGCCTCGCGGCCAGCGGTTGAGCAGACTCCGTAAGGAATAATTTTGGCCGCCGCTCGTGACGCCGTCGGGTGAGGAACCGATCGCCACGGGCGGCTGGCCTGTTTTCAAAAAATCCTTCCTCGTCCTCGTAATCGAGGTTGTTCGAGGACGACAACGAGGACGAGTAGGAAAGAATAGATGACCAACAAACAGCAAATCCGTCGCGCCACTCTTCTGCTCGTGGTTTTCATCGCAGCCTTCGCCTGTCTTGGTGCACGGCTGGTGGATTTGCAGGTCGTCCGTCACGATGAACTTCTCAAGCAGGCGCAACGCGACACGGGGCGCAAAATTTGGCAGCCCGCCAAGCGCGGCGACATTCTCGATGCGACCGGCAATCCGTTGGCCACTTCCATTCCCGTCAAAACTGTCTGGGTGAATCCGCAACTGCTCGCGGCGCAAACGAATCTACCGAACGCGCCGCAATTTTTCGCCCACGCCGTTGCGCCGCTGTTGCAGTTGGACGAAAACCAGCTCGTCTTGCAAATGCAGCCGCGTCTGCGGACGACGACGAACGGTTTCACCACCAATCAATATGCCGTTCTCAAACGACAAATTCCTGAACCGACGTGGCAGCAGATTCAGGCGAAGTTGAAATCGTTGCCGTCGCTGGTGGACACGCGCGGCTGGAAAAAATCCCGTTGCCAGGCGTTGACGAATCTTTGTCTCTCCGTGATTGGCGCGGACTCCGAGCAGTTGCGGGTTTATCCGAGCGGCTCGCTGGCGGGGCAGGTGGTTGGCTTTGTGGCCGGGCGCGAATCCACCAACCATGCGCCGGGACTGGTCGGCTGCGACGGCATTGAAAAATTTTTCGACGCCAAGCTGGCGGGCGTGGACGGCTGGCGCGTGACCGAGGCCGATAGCCACAAGCGCGAAGTCGTTGCGTTGCGCGACGAAGATGTGCTAGCGCGCGACGGCAAGAACGTGGTGCTGACGATTGACTCCGCCGTGCAACACATCGTTGAGACCGCGCTGGCGGAGGCGGCGAAGCTGCACACGCCGAAGAGCATTACCGGCATCGTCATGCGGCCGAAGACCGGGGAAATTTTGGCGATGTGTTCGTTGCCGAACTACGATCCTGGTCAGCCGAACACCATCGTTGCCGGCACGCACAACCGTAACGTCTTGGATGTCGTGGAGCCGGGTTCCACGTTCAAAATCGTCGTCGTGTCCGGCGCGTTGAACAACGGCATCGTCCAATTGAACACGCCGGTGAATTGTGAGAACGGCGCGTTTGCGTTTGCTGGCCGCGTGTTACACGACCATGAAAGACTGACGGCGGAGACGGTGAAGAGCGTCATCACGAAATCTTCCAACATCGGCGCGGCGAAAATTGGTATTCAACTCGGCGAGCAAAATCTTTTCGATTACGCGTGGGACTACGGCTTCGGCCAGCGCACGGGCATTGCGCTGCCGCTCGAAGCAATCGGGATTCTTTATCCGGTGAAAAAATGGAGCAAGGTTTCCATCGCGCAGATTCCGATGGGTCACGGCATCGCGGTCACGCGCCTGCAAATGTGTTACGCGATGGCGGCGATTGCGAACGACGGGTGGCTCATGCGCCCAATGCTCGTGAACCGGTTGCAAACGCGCGACGGCGGCGTGGTGCAACGCTACGCGCCCGAACGCGTCCGCAAAGTCATCAGCGACGACGCGGTGAAGAAAATGATTGAGGCGCTCAAGACCGTTCCCGCCAAAGGCGGAACCGCGCCGGATGCGGCGATGAAAAATTATGTCGTCGCCGGCAAGACGGGCACGGCGCAGAAAATCGAAAACGGCGCGTATGTTTCCGGCAAATATCTTTCGTCCTTCATCGGCTTTTTTCCGGCGGACAATCCGGAACTCTGCATCTCCGTCGTGATGGACGAGCCGAAGGAAGGCTACTACGGCGGCAAAGTCTGCGGCCCGGTTTTCAAAGACATCGCCGAGCGCTGCGCCAGCTATTTAAACATCGCCGCCGACCCGAACTTGATGGCGACGAATTCTTTGGCGACGACTGGGAATAATTTTAACAACAATTTAAGAACTGTGAGGAATCCGTGAACGAATCGCGTCCGCAATTATTTGGAATGTTGGCTGGCCTATTTCTGGCCGCCGGCTTGGTCTTTGCCGCCATGCTGGGAACCAGCGCGTGGGTGAAAATTAAAAATTCCCAGTTCGTCACCGTCAAAGGCTCCGTGCAAAAAAACATCGAGTCCGACCTCGCCATCTGGTCCGGCAGCTTTCAGGCCGAGGCGGAGACGTTGCTGGAAGCGCAGCGCGGAATCCAAACCAACCGGGCGCTGGTCGCCAAGTTTCTGGATGCGGCTGGCGTGAAAAAATTCACCTTCACGCCGATTGCCATCGAAGAGTTGAAAGCTTCGCAAAAGTCCGCCGACGGATTTGTCTCGCAGCGCACCACAGGATTTCGCCTCTCTCAGTCGGTGTCGGTGGAATCTGTGGACGTTGACCGGCTCGACAAGCTCGATACCACGGCGTTGCTGGAGCAGGGGATGATTTTTACCGTCGGTGCGCCGCAGTTCATCTACACCAAGGCGGGCGAGACCAAGATTGAGATGCTCGCCGCCGCCACGAAGGACGCCCGCGCCCGCGCCGAGCAGATTGCGCAACAAGGCGGACGTGGCATCGCGGCGTTGCATGATGCCGATCAGGGAATTTTTCAGATCACGCCGGTGCATAGCGTGGCGACAAGCTGGGAAGGCAATAACGACATGTCGTCGCGCCAGAAAACGATGACAGCGGTTGTGACGGCAACGTTCCTGTTGAATTAAAAAGATGATTGCCGTCGCCTCAATTTGTAGCAGCCGACGTGAGTCGGCTCTGACTGATGTTTTTAGATGGAGCGGACTCACTACGCGCCGATTTAACTGATAAAAATTTGTGGAAGCACGCTCATTGAAATTTGTCGCCGGGGCTTGCGACGCGGAAATCAAATCCGGTTCGCCGGAAGCCGAAATTAAAAATGTCTGCACCGATTCGCGGTTGGCAAAACCGGGCGATGCGTTCTTCGCCATCAAGGGCGAGAAGTTTGACGGGCATGATTTCATTGCCGATGTCGCGGGCAAAGGCGTAGCGGCGGTGGTGGTTGAAAAGATTCCGGCAAAGTTGCCGGGGTGTGCGGTGCTGGCAGTGGACGATGTTCGCATCGCGCTCGGAAAATTTGCAGCCGCATATCGCCAAGATGATCGTTGATTTGTTTTTAGTACGTTTTCAGCCCGAACTCAAAGACCGCCACAACCGGCAAAAAGTCTTGCAGACCACTATCGATGAACAACTGGCCC
>JBEEMY010000357.1:0-3390 GCA_041192415.1 Verrucomicrobiota bacterium
GACTGAAAACCGCCGCGCGCAAATTTCCAAAACTCCATGACCGGCGAATTTGAATTTCAATTTCCGTGGGTGCTGGCGCTGCTCGGCCTGCTGCCGGTGTATGCGTTGCTGCGTGGAAAGGTCGGCAAGCTGTCGGCACTGACGTTTTCCAGCGCGGACATCGCCCGCGCGGCGGGCGCACAGGCTCGTTCGGCGGCTGGCCGGTTTTTATTTTTTCTCCGGCTGCTCGTAGTGGCGCTCGGCATCATCGCGCTGGCGGGGCCGCGGCTGGCGGATTATCACGTCGAGACGGAGACGCCGGGCATTGACATCATGCTCGTGCTGGATTTGTCGTGGTCCATGATGGCGATTGATATGGGCAAGCCATCGGAAAAGCTCACGCGGTTCGCCGCCGCGTCGGGTGTGCTGCGCGATTTTGTGGCGAAGCGTCCCGACGACCGCATCGGCCTCGTGGCGTTTTCCGGCGTGCCGTATCTCGCGAGTCCGCTGACGCTCAATCACGCGTGGCTCAATGAAAATATCGAGCGTCTCCATATCGGCATCATCGCGGAACTGGGCACGGCGATTGGTGATGCGGTGGTGGTCGCCGCGAAAAGATTAAAAGCCGTGCCGAACAGCAAGAGTCGCGTGATGATTCTGCTGACGGACGGTGACAATAACATGGGTAAGATTGATCCGTTGCCCGCCGCGCAACTCGCCGCCGCGCTCGGCGTGAAAATTTATACGATCGGCATCGGCATCGAGCAGCCGTGTAATCTTCCGGCGTTCGATCCGGCCACTGGCACGCTGAAGCTGGATGCGAATGGCAATGTGATTCCCACGCTGTTGTTGCAGCCGGCGAATTATTCGGTGCTGGGGAAAATGTCAGAGTTGTCCGGCGGCCATTTTTTCCGCGCAACGAATGCGCGGGAGCTGCAAAATATTTACGACCAGATTGACCGTCTGGAAAAATCCGAGGTGAAGCAACGGCGGTTTGCGACGTATGAGCCACTGTTCCACTGGCCGCTGCTGGCGGCGCTGGGATTGTTGGCGCTGGAATTAATTCTGGCGAACACAAGATTTCGCCGCGTGCCATGAAACATCTCCGACAATCAAACACGCCGGTGGCTGGTGGACAATGTCGCGCTGCGACTTTGTCTGACTGCGAAGCAGGCACTTTGGGGTGTGGAATGTTTTCCGTCGCGCGAATGATTCCGTCGCCTGACGCTGCGCTCGGCGACGGCATGGGTCGCAGCGCGACCAATGCCACCGAGTTAAAATATTTAGTTCGATGAATTTTTCTGATTTCCATTTTGCCGAACCACGCTGGCTGTGGCTGGCGGCGGTCGCGCCGTTGTTGCTGGCGTGGCTGCACGCGCACGCCGCGAGATCGCGCCGCGATCAACTGGCGAAGCTGGCCTCGCCGCATTTCATCGCGGAACTCACCGCCTCGCACAGCCCGGCGCGGCGGCGCGTGAAAGAAATGTTGCTGCTGTTCGTTTTTGCTCTCGCTGGTCTCGCGCTGGCGCGTCCGCAATGGGGCAGCGTGGAGAACGCGAACGCGTTCGTCGGCGAGGACGTGGTCTTCGTGCTGGATTGTTCCTTGAGCATGACGACGAGTGACGTGGTGCCAAGCCGGATGGAGCGCGCGAAATTTGCGATGCTGGATTTTGTCCGCAAACAGGAGCATGGTCGTGTGGGCCTCGTGGCGTTCGCGGGTAGCGCTTTTTTGCAATGCCCGCTGACGTTCGATGCGAGCGCGTTTGAGGAAACGCTGATGAGCTTGGATGAAAAGACGATGCCGATTCCAGGCACGGACATTCGCCGCGCGTTGAACGAGGCGAGTCGCGCGATGGATAAAAATGCGCGGCGCAAAATGGTGGTGCTCGTGAGCGACGGCGAGGATTTGGAAAAATCCGGCAGCGCGGAGGCCAAACGGCTGGCGACGAACGGCGTGGTGGTGTTCACGATTGGCGTCGGCACGCCGGCGGGAAAAGAAATCCAAACGCTCAACGCCGCCGGGCAGATGGAATTGCTGCACGATGCGAAAGGCGAAATCGTCCGCAGCCAGCTGGATGAAACCACGCTGCGCGAAATCGCGCAGGCCACGGGCGGCAGTTATTTTCCGCTGGGGCGGCTGGGTGACGGGCTATTGCAGGTGAAGTCCGCGATGCACACGCTGGACATCGCCAACGCCGCGCGTCAGTCGGGCAAACACGGCGTGGACCGGTTTTATGTGCCGCTGGCATTGGCGGTTTTGCTGTTGGTGATGGAGCCGTTGATTGGCACGCGCAAGGGAAAGGCGTCGGTGACATGAAACCTTTTCCGGCCAAATTACTTTTGTGGCTGCTGTTTGGGGCGGCGTCGGGCGGAACTATTTTTGCAGCGGACGCAACCAATGTGCCGCCGCCCGTTACGGCGCGCGATTTTTTCAACGCTGGAACCAAGCTGCTCGTGGCGACCAATTTTTCGCAGGCGGAAAAAATGTTTCAGTCGTCGCTCGCGTTGCAGGATGAGCGGGTGCAGGCGCTGGCGGAATTCAATCTTGGCCACACGCGGTTTGCGGATGGCGCGGCGATTTTGAAGCAAGGGCCAGACGCGCAGAAAGTTTCCGAGCGCGGTCACGCAGCACTGGCGGCGGGCGAAAGCGCGTTGCGTAGCGGCGAAAGTTCGCTGGCGGAATCCAACGTTGAAAAAATGGTCGCTGCCTATCTCCAAGGCCGGGGCGCGCAGCGCGAGTTGCGCGCGGCGGAAAAGGTGGTGAAGTCCGCGCTGCAAACTTATGGCAAGACTTTGAGCCGCTGGCAGCGCGCTTTGGATGATTTCAAAGGCGCGGCGGAATTGAATCCGCAGGACACGAACGCCGTTCACAATGTTGCGGTGGTGGAAAAGAGCATTGCGAAACTGGTGGATGAACTGCGCCAGATGCAGCAGATGGCCGGGCAGATGGCGGGACAAAAAGATCAGCTCGGAAAAATGTTGAGCAAACTGAAAGGGCAGATTCCCGCGCCGGATGCGCCGCCGGGTGGCAAGGGCGAGGGTGAGGAAGACGAGGACGGCAGCGGCAAAGACGGCGTGAAGCCGGAATCGCTCGCTGGCAAGGAGGAGGGCGAAGGCCGCGAGGGCGAGCAGATGCAAGCGCCGCTTTCTCCGGACGCCGCCGGGCAGATGCTCGACGGCATTTCCGTGGATGGCACGCGTCGCCTGCCGATGGGCGGCGACCAGCCGGGAACACCGCCGAAGGAAAAGAACGGGCGGAACTGGTGAATACTGAAATGGAAAACAGCCAACCTCAAATAGCCAGCAGCCAATCTCCGCTGGGTGCGCGGGCGCGTGCTGGAGCGATCTGGTTGTTTCTGTTTGGTTGCTGGTCGGCGGATGTTTTCTCGCTGCCGGCGCAAAGCCCGCCGC
>JBEEMY010000358.1:0-3388 GCA_041192415.1 Verrucomicrobiota bacterium
GCATCGGGCGTGGGATTTTCCCGCCGGCGTGCGCTTGAATGACATCGCGTGGGATGTGCGCGCGACGAATACGCTGGCGAACTCGGGCACGAACCAATTCCTGCCGGACAAGGTGGATCTTTCGACGGCGCGAATCACCAACCGCCAAGGCCGCGATGTCGCGACGATGTGGGCGAACCGTGAGGCGGTCTGGGTGACGTTCGCGGACAACCCGAACGGCGGGGATGATTACGAACTGGATTTTTCCTTCGGGCCGTGAGCAGCGGGCGGATTTGAATCTTGCCCGCAGGTCGGGAAAGCGGCATTGTGCGCGCGCCGGGGAGTCTGCCTGATGTTCAACCGTTCCAAGTTTTCATCCGATGGTGTCACTTCGCCGGATTTTATTTATGGCTCAAACACAGAATCGTTTTCTGATTATCTTCATCCTCGGCGCGCTGTCCACCATCAGTCCGTTCGCGATTGATATGTATCTGCCCGCGTTTCCGGCCATCGCCGAGGCGCTCGGCACTTCCACGGCCAAGGTTTCGCTGTCGTTGTCGAGCTACTTCGCGGGCATGGCGGCGGCGCAGCTTTTTTACGGGCCGCTGCTGGACCGGTTCGGGCGCAAGCTGCCGCTGTATGCGGGCTTGATGCTGTTCATCGCGGCGTCGGTGCTATGCCTGTTTTCACGCAACGTGGAATCGCTCATCGCGCTGCGCTTCGTGCAGGCGCTCGGCGGTTGCGCGGCGCAAGTCGCGGCGATGGCGATGGTGCGCGATTTTTTCCCGGTGAAGGAAACGGCCAAAATCATCTCGCTGCTCATCCTGGTCATCAGCGCGTCGCCGTTGCTCGCGCCGAGCATCGGCGTGTTCGTGGCGATACATCTGGGCTGGCAATGGGTGTTCATCGTGCTGTCGGCGTTCGTGCTGCTGATGCTGGCGATTTCTGCGTGGGTATTGCCGGAAGGGCATGAGCCGGACCGCAGCATTTCGTTGCGACCAGCGCCCATCCTGCGCAACTACATCACCGTGTTAAAGGAACCGCAATTCCTCACCTATGCGCTATCGGGAGCGTTCGCGTTTTCCGGGTTGCTCGTTTACGTGGCGAGTTCGCCGATTGTTTTCATGGAAGTCTTTCATGTGAGCCAGCAACAATTCGGCGCAATCTTCGCCGGACTGTCCGTCGGCTTCATCGGCAGCAACCAGCTCAATGTGTTGCTGCTCCGCAAATTCACGAGCGAACAGATTTTTCGCGCCACGCTGCTCGTGGAATGTCCGGTGGCGCTGCTGTTTTTGGTGGGAACGATCTACGGCTGGTTCGGTCTGCCGGCGACGCTCGTGCTGCTGTTCATCTCGTTATCCACGCTGGGGCTGGCTTACCCGAATGCGGCCGCGCTCGCGCTCGTGCCGTTCGACCACAACATCGGTAGCGCCGCCGCCATGCTGGGATTTTTGCAGATCGGCGTTTCCGGCGTGGCCTCGGCGAGCATCGGGGTTTTTAATTCGCACACGATGATGCCCGTGACCCTGGCGTTGGCGGCGACGTCGTGGATCGGTCTGGCTATTTTGTTCATCGGTAAACGACGCATCCCGTCTTTGAAATTTGTCGAAGAGAAAGATTGCCACCAGTTGCCGCATTGAGGCGAGTTGGCTTCGCCCCCTTTACCTTGGCGCAAGTTCGCCGAACCAATAAGCCGCCGTTACTCCGCCATCCATGAGAAAGTCGCTGCCGGTGATATTCAGTCTTTGACGGCGTGAGCTTTCAGCGAGTCAAGGTCAACGAACTCCAGCACGGAGATGTGGCTCGCCTCCAACACGACCGGACAGGCTTGGCCGGCTTCAAACGCCTGCGCCCAGCTCCGCACGCAAACGCACCAGCGGTCGCCTTCGGTCAGGCCGGGGAAATCATATTCGGGGCGCGGCGTGATGAGGTCGTTGCCTTCTTGCGCCAAGTAGTCGAGAAATGGCTGGGTAACCTGGCAACAGACGGTGTGCAGTCCGCGATCTTCCGGCCCCGTGCGGCAATAACCGTCGCGATAAAACCCGGTCACGGGCGATTGACAGCACCCTTGTAATTCTCCACCCAAAACATTCGTCGGCATGACAGGAGTGTGCCGCAACCGCACTGGCGGTCAAGCGACGGCTGGGTTGGATAATGCCAAATTGATGGAGTGTGGCCGGGACTCACACGGTTTCGCCCTGCCCTGCCCTGCCCTGCGCGCGGCCAATCAGTTGATGGTCAATCCCGAAACCGTGTAGGACGGCGCGTTGAACTGGACAACAATGTTCTGCAATCCGGTCGGGGCATTGGCGGGAATGGCGAACGTGGCGGTAACGATGCCCTGCGTGGTGTAGGAAACATTGGAACCAACAATCGTGCCCGCCAGCGTGACGCTGGTGATGGGCGCATTGGCCGGCGGCAACATCGGCGGCGCGGTGATCGTGATGGTCACGGTGTTCGTGGTGCCGCGCGTCACCGTGCCGCCCGGAGCGTTCACCGTCGTCCCGCCGCCGCCGCCCGTGGCGCCGTTGAAGGAATCATACGTCGCCAGCGCCGTGCGGGCGACGCGATAGAAACGGTATTTGTCCGTAGGATTATTCGTAAAGTTCGCGGCGTTGAACACGGCGGAAACATTTGTGGAGTTTGTCGTCCACGCGGAAAAGTTCGTGGTGGACTGCACCATGTAAGTGCCGCCTTCCGTCGCGCTCCAGGATAATTTCACCACGCCGTTGCTGGCGGTCGGCGCATTGAGCGACGGCGCGAGGTTCGGGCCGACGAGCAAGTTTGTGATAACCGTTTCCGAGAGCGACGTGACCGCGCCGCCGGTCGGATTCGCGTAGTAAGCGCGGCCGATGTTGTTCGGGTATTTCGGAATGCCGTTCGTTTCCATCGAGACGAAGTAAGCGTAAGTGCCGCCGGGAAATTCCGGCGTGACGAAGTAGCGCACGTTGTATTCGTCGAGGTCAAAATCCACGCCCAGCACATTCGTCACGCCGGTGTTGGTGTTCAGCAAATCGCCGAGATACGCGTAGTCCTCCATGTAGCGCGCGATGGGATAGGTCGTGCTCAACGCCGGACCGGCTTGCGCGGCGGCCACGCTGTAGAGGCGGGTCGCCCACGCGGGAATCGTGGCGCGCGCGGTGTTCGTCAGATTGTCTGTGCCGTTGAAGCCGTCACGCAAAACGAAACCGGAAATCATCCGGCGCACACCGCTCGCAGGATTCGTGGGATTGGAATAACCGTAAGGGCCATAGACCGGCAGTCCATCTTTCACCCACGCGAGAATCGGCGAATGTTTTGTGGGAGCGCTGCCGGACTCGGAATAAATTTTCGTCGTCGCATTAAAATCAACGTGGTCGCCAAGCAGGTAGCGCAGCGCAATCGGGTCGCCGTGGTAATGATGGCTGCC
>JBEEMY010000359.1:0-3366 GCA_041192415.1 Verrucomicrobiota bacterium
CGTGGCGGTCAGTTTCGGCGGCGCGGGCGGCGTGGCATCGAGCCACGGACTCGCCGGGATCAGCGCGGGCGAGCGATAGGCTTCCATCAGCAACGCTTCGTCGAGCGCAGGTTTTTTCATCAACGCCATCACGCTCCAATGAATGTGACCAGCGTCGGTATAACGCCGCGTTGCGCCGATTTGGTTTATTATTTCCGCTGGCTGCCACTTCTCGCCAACCTTGAGCGAGTCCATGCCCGGCCAGATGTGACGATGCTTGACGTTCTCGCCGTTCCACCAACTGAGCAGCGTGGTGAAGCTGGTCTTGGGCGGCGCGATGCCCCAGTAAAGTTGCGGCGCAAAATAATCGCACCAGCCTTCGCGCAGCCACTTGCGCGAGTCGGCGTAAATTTCCTCGTAGGAATCAAAGCCCTCGATGCCCGGCGGATTTTTTGGCCGCCAGATGCCGAAGGGGCTGATGCCAAATTTCACCCACGGCTTCTCGGCCTTGATGGCGCGATAAACCTGTTCCATGAAAACATCCACGTTGCGCCGCCGCCAGTCATCGCGCGACAGACCGCTGCCGCTGCCAAACTTTTTCCACGAGGCATCGTCCGGGAATGGGATGTCGCCCAGCGAATTCGTTTCGCGATACGGATAAAAATAATCGTCGAAGTGAATCCCATCCACGTCGTAGCGTTTCACCACATCCATCACCACGCGTTGCGAATACTCGCGCACCGCCGGTTCGCCGGGGTCGAGCCAAAGGTATTTGCCGTAGCTGCGGACGAGTTCCGGGCGCGTGTGGCTGATATGCCCGGCGGAAGTTGCGGCCTTGGATTGCGCGTGATGCGCGCGAAACGGATTGAACCACGCGTGCAATTCCAGTCCGCGTTTGTGCGCCTCGACAATCGCAAACGCGAGCGGATCGTAAAACGGCGCGGGGGCGACGCCTTGCACGCCGCTCATGTATTCCGACCACGGCTCGAGGCTGGATTGATAAAGCGCATCGCACGCGGGGCGGATTTGGAAAATGACGGCGTTCATCTTCAACGACGCGCAGCGGTCGAAGATGGCGGTGAGTTCCGCTTTTTGTTGCGCGGTGGTGAGGCCGGGTTTGGACGGCCAGCAGGAATTGCCCACGCTCGCAATCCACGCCGCGCGGAATTCTCGCGGCGGCGGCGGCGGGACGAGCGCGCTGGCCACCGAAGTTGTTTCCGCCGCGTGAACGAGCAGCGGCGCGAACAAGGCGAACGAGAGGGTGAGTAATTTTCCTTTCATGCTTCACCCCATGAGACGCTGGCCGGTGAAATTTGGCAACGGTTTTCCGTGGCGCTGCCGCTCACCAGCCAAAATCAGAATCCTAAATCACTGCGGTGGGATGAGCTTTTGGTATTCCGGCAGGCCGCGCAACGGCGTGAAGTTTGGGTCGGCGCGGATGCGGGTGATGACGTTTTCAGCGGCAGGATTTTTAGCCAGCCGCTTGGCGTTCAAGTCTAGCGCGAGTTTGATTTCGGCGAGTGCTTCAGCCGTGCGACCGGTGAAAACTTCCACCGAGGCGAGGTTGCAATGATGCACCGGCTCGGTGGGGTCGAGCGCAATCAATTTGACCACCGCTTTTTCCAGACCCGGCAAGTTGCCCATGATGCCAAGGAATTGCACGGCGGCCTGCGCCTCACGCAACTGGATTTCCGGCTGCGCCACCGCGCGGATGAAGAGTTCTACGGCGCGGTTGGTCTGCTGCATCTGCATCATGGCCTCGCCGAGCGTGATGAGGTTGGTGACGTTCGCCGGGTTGGTGCGCGCGATGTTTTCCATCTGTTCAATCTGACCCATCATGGCGGCGCGGCCATTGTTCTGGTCGCGGAACGCTTTCAAGTCATTGATGGTTTTGTTGAGCGAGCCGTTGTAGGGATCCAGCTTCTTGTCGGTTTCGCACAGCAAAATGGCGTCGTCAAAACGTCCCTGCATCAACAGGAAGTTGATGTAGCGGAAGACGGCTTCCGGGCTGTAGGGACAGAACGCGAACGCCTGCTTGAAGGCGAAGTCCGTCTCGCGGATAAGCGCGGCCTGACTCGCGGGCGATTTCTGGCGGAACTCCGCCGGGCAGGTGCGCGGGTCGGCACGCCACGCATACATTCCCGCCTGCGAACTGCGGAGCTTGGAGAACGCTTTCTGGCCGTCGTCATCGCGGATGAAAGCGCGGTTGCCCTTGAAGCCGGTGTAGTTGTTGCCGACGTAAGTGCGCACGGCGAAGTCGCAAATCTCTTTCACCGTCGTGTCGTAGTTGATGAAGTTGCCGCACAGCCGCGACGAGAAGTCCGACCAGAATTTATGATCCAGATCGAACACGTCTTGCGACAGTTCCGGCTGCGGGTTGCGGTTGATCTTCATGATGACGCCGAACGGAGTTTCGTAGGGATACATCCAGTCGAGCGGGAAACTTTCCTCGATGAAGAATTCATTCGTCGGGCAGTTGTCGAAGATGACCTTGCACAACATTCCATTGATGGCCATCACGTCCTGCTGGCCGGAAATCTGGATGCTGCCGCCATTGCTGCTCAATTGTTTTTGGCGGGCATATTCCTGAAACACCGCGCCGGAATCGCTGGGCGAGGGGATGTAAATTTCGTTCGGCGGATAAACGCCTTCGGCGCGGCGACGGGTCTCGACGCGCTGGCCCAAGGCGAGGAACGGTCGGTCAAGAACGTTGAACAGCAGCGAAGAAACGCCTTCCACCAGCGAGTTGCCGGAATCGCCGTTGCCCTGCTCCAGCCCCTGCAATTCAATCAAGCCGGGCTTCACGATGCCGCCGACCGCGCAGACGTATTTGAACAGCCGGCTGAAGAACGGCGGATCAATCTGCAACGAGCGGTTGTATTGCGAGCGCAGGTAGTCGAGATAGGTTCCGTCCGCGAGCGCATTTTGCGTGATGACATAAACATCGCGACGATCAAATTTCTGATCCTGCTCCGGCTGGCAGCGCTTCGGAATAAAACTTTCGCAGAACACGATGTAGGTCGGGCAGAAACGGCCGGGGTCCGTGCCGCCGTAAAGCACCGCGTCGCGGGTCATCTCAGGATAAATGAGCTTGGCGTTCTTCGGATCTTTGAGCAGTTCGGTGCGCTTGACGTTGTCATAGGTCAGCTTGCCATCCGCGCCGGTATACGGCGGCGTGAACATATCGTGGCCGAACCAGTAGCCGAACCAGTGGTTGCGCTGCTCGCTCTTATACCAGTGCGTCATGCCCGACCACAGCGGCGCGAGGCAGAAAAGGCAGAGTACAATCATCACCGGGCCGCGCTTGCGATAGAACAACAGCGCGGCGATGAAAATGACCGGGATGGCCACGAGAATCAGGTTGGCGAAAACCGGAACGCCGTATTG
>JBEEMY010000360.1:0-3362 GCA_041192415.1 Verrucomicrobiota bacterium
CTCGTGGCGATTTCGCAGGCGGCAAAAATTATCCAGCGCGGCAAGGCGGATGCCATGCTGGTCGTCGGCGCAGATTGCCTTTCCGAATTTGTGGTGGCCGGATTCACCGCCTTGAAAGCGCTCGACCCGCTTGGCTGCCGCCCCTTCGATGCCGCGCGCGCCGGCTTGAGCGCGGGCGAAGCGGGCGCGGCCATCGTTTTGGTGCGACAAGATTTTGCGACAGATGGCGGAATAAAAATCCGCAGCTTCGGCGGCAGCAACGACGCGAATCATCTCACCGGCCCGTCGCGCGACGGCTCGGGTCTGGCACAGGCGATTCGCGTCGCGCTGACCGCCGCAAAACTTGCGCCGGCGGAAATTGATTTCATTCACGCGCACGGAACCGGCACGCCTTACAACGACGCGATGGAATCGCTCGCGTTAAAAACCATTTTTGGCGACCCCTGCCCGCCTATCAGCGGCGTGAAAGGAATGTTAGGCCACACGCTCGGTGCGGCGGGCGTCATCGAGACGATTTGCTGCGTGCTGGCGATGCAGAATAATTTTCTGCCCGGCACCCCGCGTCTCGGTGTCGCGGCGGAGGCAATGCCCGCCAGCCTCCTGCGCGAACCGCATTTCAATGTGCGGCCAAAAAATATTTTGAAACTCAACACGGGTTTCGGTGGCATGAACGGCGCGCTGATTTTAAGCCATGAATAAAATCACCATCGCCGCCGCCAGCGTTGTGACCGCCGCCGATCTGTCCGGCGCGCGGCTCGGTCAACGCTTTGGCCGGCTGGATTTGCAAAGCCAGCTCGCGCTGCTGGCGGTGGCGGAATTGAAAATCAATTTTACAGAATTCCCCGGCGACCGCGTCGGAATTGTTTTTGCCGCGAGCGCAGGTTCGTTGTCCACGGATGTTAATTTTTGGAATGGTCGTCACGGTATCGGCGGGCCAAGCCCCACGCTGTTCGCCTACACGCTGCCAAGCGCGGCGGTCGGCGAGATTGCGATTCATTTCAAACTGACCGGGCCGGACTTGTGTTTCGTGGGTGACGGAAAAAACATTTTGCCCGAAGCGGCGAACTTGATTCGGCGCGGTGAGGCGGATGCGTGTGTTTGCATTTTTTGCGAGGCTGTCACCGCCGGTTGTGCGGAAATCATTTCCATGCCGCCCGCCGCCACCGCGTGCGCACTGTTTTTGCAGCGGGCGGATTCGGGTGGAACGCCGAGCCCCGTCTCGGCCGGTTCCAAAAACTTGCAACAAGCCGAGACGGTGCTCGGCGTTCCTTTGGACTTTGACCGTGACATCAAAGCGCTCTGTGCGTTAATTTCCCAATCAAAATCAGCGGTTTAATCGCCATGCAAATTTCCACCACCGAACTAAAATCTAAAATCATCGAGTCGCTCCGCCTGCAAGACATCACGCCGGAACAGATTGACGACGACGCGCCGCTCTTCGGCACCGGCCTCGGCCTCGACTCGATTGACGCGCTCGAACTCGTCGTGCTGCTGGAAAAAGAATACGGCATCGTCATCAAGGACATCGAGGAAGGCCGCCCCGCGTTCCGCTCCGTGCGCACGCTCGCGGATTTTATTCAGGCGAAAAGGCCGCAATAATCTGTGACCGCGCGCACTCCAGTCATCACCGGCCTCGGCATCGTGTCGGCGGCGGGGTTTGGCGCGACGGAAGTCTGGGGCGCGGTTGCGGGCGGAGAAAGCGGGCTGAAGCCGCTCACGCTGTTCCAGTCGCCGCGCTACGGCCAGATCATCACCGGCGAAATCCAGCGCGACCTCCTCGCGCTCGGCGTGCCGACGCGCAGTTCGCGCAGTGATAAATTCGGCTGGCTCGCCGCGCGCGCCGCCATGGCGGATGCAAAAATTAATTTTCAAAACGGCGGCGAACGCGCGGGAATCATTCTCGGCACATCCGTCGGCGGGTCTTACGACAGCGAACAATTTCTCACCACGCTCATCAAGCAGGGCAAGGTGCGCGCCCGCGCCACGCGCTTCCACGAATGTTCGACCACAGTGGATTTGATCGCGGATTCCTTCGGGCTATTCGGGCCGAGCCTGGCGATTGCCACGGCGTGTTCGTCTAGCGCGCTCGCCATCGCGCAGGCAGCGGAGATGATCATGGCGGGCGAGGCGGATGTGATGCTCGCAGGCGGCGCGGACTCGCTCTCGCGCATGACGTGGGGCGGTTTTCACTCGCTGTTGCTGGTGGACGCGCAGGGCTGTCGGCCGTTCGACGCAACGCGCGCTGGCATGAGCCACGGCGAAGGCGCGGCAATTTTAATTTTGGAGTCGGAAGAAAATGCGTTGCGGCGCGGCGCAACCATTCTGGCGCGATTGAGCGGCTGGGGCATGAGCTGCGATGCGTATCACGCCACCGCACCGCATCCGCAGGGCGCGGGCGCGGCGGCGGCGATGCAGTCCGCGTTGCGCCGCGCGAATCTGGAACCCAGCGCCATCGGCTACGTCAATGCCCACGGAACCGGCACGCGCGACAACGATCTCGCCGAAGCCATCGCGTTGAAAACCGTTTTTCACAACCGCGTGCCGCCGTTCTCCAGCACGAAAAGAGTTTTTGGCCACGCGCTCGGCGCGAGCGGCGCGATGGAAGCGGTCGTTTGCATCGAGGCGCTGCGCCGCCAGCAATTGCCGCCGAATCCCGGCTTCACGAAGTGCGATCCGACCATCGGCCTCGAGCCGGTCACGGAATTGCGGAACGCGCCGCTGGCTCATGTGATGAGCAACTCCTTCGGCTTTGGCGGCAACAACGGGGTTCTAATTTTTTCCAAGGCGGACGCGAAACCGCAGACGAGCGCGCCTAAAAAAATTAAAATTGCCATCGGCGGACTCGGTGTGATCGGGCCGGGCGTGGTGGCGACCAAAGAAATTTCCGCGCCGCTGCCGCCGGGCAATGGACTCATCCACAGTTGTAGCACGCTCCTCGACACGACATCGCTCACGCCCATTCAGCGGCGACGCTTGAGCCGCGTGCAGCAGATGGCGCTCATCGCCGCGCGCAAAGCGCACACGCCGGATGCAACGCAGCGGGTCGCCATCGCCATCGGCACCGGCCTCGGCTGTCTGGAAGACGCAGGGACGTTCATCGAGAATGTGATTTCCAAAGACGAACGCGAGCCAATGCCCGCGCGTTTCCCGAACACCGTCCACAACGCGCCCGCCGGTCAGGTCGCGATTGATCAAGCGGCGCGCAGTATGAATTGCGCGCCCACCGTGGGCGAAATCACCTTTGAAAGCGCGCTCTGGCAGGGCATTTCGCAGCTCACGATTGACGAAGCCGACTGCGCGCTCGTCGGCGCGGTGGATGAGGTGGATAAATATCTTTTGCACATCGGCCAGCGCTGGGGCGT
>JBEEMY010000361.1:0-3358 GCA_041192415.1 Verrucomicrobiota bacterium
GCAACAGAACGCAAACCATCAGCCCCAGCCAGCACAACTTAGCAGCGAATGAAAACAGCACTCCCTTCCCGCACAGCAGCGAGCCGGCAAAATTGAATCTTGGTTTGGTCAAAATCATTTTCCGGGATGATGTTTCACTTCTCGTAAAACCTGACCCAATCAAAGTCCGCCCATGCGGGAAGTTTGGCGTCGTCCACGGCTTTCGGTTTCACCGGATCGCCCCAGAGGGCCGCCACGCTGGTGAGCCAGATGCTTTGCGGACCGTGCGGAAATTTCGTCGCGTCGGTCTCGTGCGTCAGTTTGCCATCGAGATAGAACTTCACCGAGGTGGGCGTGAATTCGCAGCCCCAGACATGGAAGCCTGCCGAGAAATCCGCGGTGTCGCGATAATACTTCCGACCAAATCCAGCCGTGCGTTTGCCGCTCTGACCGCTCCAATCAATCACGCCGGCTGAATACGAGCGCGGGTTCACCGCGTCCTGTTCGCAGATGTCAATCTCCTGGGCCTTGATTCGCGTCGTGTTGGTCGCGCGACCTTGCTCGACCAGTTGGGCAAAATCCGTGCCCGGCGGGAGCGTGCCGGGATCGGTGTAATCCATCGTCCAAAACGAAGTGTGCCAGCCAGCAGCATCGGGGCAGCGAAAGCGCGCCTCGTAGTAACCGTATTTGAATTGCTCGCGACTAATCACGCCGCCCGCCGTGTATTGCGCGTCGCCGGCTTTTTCCTTTTTGAGCGCGATTCGCAGCAGGCCGTTGGTGACGGAAACATTCTCTGGCTGCTGAACACTCAAGAGCCGCTTGCCCGTGCGATAATGCCACTTGTTCGTGTCCAGCTTGCCACCGTTGAATTCATCCGACCAGACGAGGCGATAGCCCGGTAGCGGCGGCGCGACGGGTTCAGCGAAATTCGAATCGGCTTGAAACGTCACCGCGATCACTTCATGCGGCGTGACTCGATCCGGCTCGGGATAATCCAGCAGCAAAGTGCCCTTGTCCCATTGATATTTTACTGGCTCACCGGTTCGCAGGACGCGGACGGTGCGGACGGATTTCATCGCGCCGCCCGGAGTCACGGAGATTTTTCCTTTGCTGCCATTCACCGCGTGCAGATACCAAGTTTCGCCGCGCGTCGTGACCGGCACGTTGGCTTGCGCGGTTTCGGGCATTGGGCTTGCGCCCTTGATGGATTCGCCGTTCACCTTCATCCAATCGCGCACTTCAGCCATGCCCTGATAAAATGGCGGCGGCATCGCGCCGTCGGGACGCGGGCCGCAATTGGCCAGGACCGAACCGCCCCACGTTTTCGAGCGCGCCAGTGAACGCAAAATAACCGCCGCCGGCGCGTAGCGTATCTCGTCCCGCTTCATGTAGCCCCACGTGGAATTCCAGACGCGCAACTGCTCCCACCAACCCGGCGGCCGGAACGGCTGCTCGCCGTGCTCGACGGTGAAATAGTCGCCCTCGAACTTCGCCCCGCCGTTGGTGACGGGCATCGCGCCACGATTGTTAATGACGATGCCGGGCTGAAGTTTCCGAATTTCTTCGAGCGTGATGTCCGAGCCTGTGCCGCCATCGAACCACAGCACATCAATCTTCCCGTAGCGCGTGAGCAGTTCGGTCAGCTCCTGCCGGTTCTCGCGCTGAATCCGGTCGCGCACGTCAGCGGGCATCTTCTGCAATTTCATCGGCTGCCAGTCCATGTCCAGATCGGGACGACCTGGAATCGGCGGTAGCGAGGAATTACCACCGCCCTCGCTGCGGTAATTGAACGACCGGTAGTTGCGCGCCTTGAACCAGTCCGGGCCGGAGAAATAAAAACCCACCTTGAGTCCGTTGGTGCGGCAGGCGGCGACGTATTCCTTCACGAGATCGCGCCCCGGCAGTGACGTGCGCACGCCGATTTCCGAAGCTTCCGTCGGCCAGAGCGTGTAGCCGTCGTGATGTTTCGCGGTGAGCACGGCGTATTCGAAGCCCGCGTCCTTCGCCGCCGCAAGCCAGAGATTCGGGTCGTAGTGTTCCGCTTTGAATTGCTCGGCGAGCTTCCAGTATTCCGCCGGTTTGATTTTCAGGCCCGTGCCCATGTTCGTCATCATCGGCCACGAGAGATCAATGCCGCCGTGCGCCGACGAAATGCCCCAGTGCAGAAACAACCCCAGCGAAGCCTCGCCAAACCACTGCGCGTCCGGATGCGCGGTGCGCTGCCCCGCGATGCCGGCGACGATCGGGCGGTTTCTGCGCTCCTCTAGCAACCCTTTCTTGTCCGCGCCGCCGGGGTCTTGATTCAACGCCCCCGCCTGCTCGGCGGCATTGCGTTTCAACACGGTTTCATTGTCGTCCGCCGCTGCTGGGGCGGTGATCTGCCCGGCGGAAAGCAACGCCAGCACAACCCAGACTTCACTCGCTCCTGGAAAAAATTTCCTCATTCGCTCTCCGCCATGTCGTAGCCGGTGGGTGAAAACAATTTCACGACCGTGCCGGGTTTAATTTTCGCATCAGACGTCCACGCGGCATCGCCGGGCTTCAAATCGGGCAACGCAATTTCGCCGCCGTCCCATTTCAATTTGTAGCCGCGCAACGTGTAGCTCGGCACTTCATCCGTGCTGCGCGGTTCGAGGCGGATGAGGCCGTTCGTCACTGTGAGCGAATGAACGGGCGAGAATAATTTTCGCACCTGTTCAAACGCGGCCTTCGGCTGGCGATCCTCCGTGACGATGCCCCACTCGCGGTTACCTGACGGTGGCGTGCCTGGATAGTCGCTGCGATAATCATTGAACGTCCAGAGCGAGAAGCCGATGACATAGGGTTTGCCTTCCGACAGGATTCGATACATCTCCTCGATGCCGTTGATGCGCGCGTCGAGACCGCCGCCAAACTGGTTCACACCGAACTCCGAAAAGAAAATCGCCTTCTCCGGCCACTTCTCATGGACAATGGTCGCGGCGTTGCGGCCCGTGATTTTTTTGTTGAAGCTGTAGGTGTTGTAGAGCGCGATGGGGCTGATGGTGATGGGATCATTGGTGCGGTTCGCGCCTGCGCCCGTGCCGGAGTTGCTGACGTGCGTCACGATGCGATGCGGGTCGAGGCCGCGCGTGAACTCCATCATGTCCTCCGTGTAGGTGTAGTGCTTCTTCATCTCATTGCCCACGCTCCAGCCGATGATGCACGGGTGATTGTAATCGCGCTCAATCATCTCGGCCATCCACTGGCGGGGCAGCGAAAGATTCTTGTTGGTGAGAAACGAATCGTCCCATCCCCAGACGGGAATCTCGCACCAGATCATCATGCCCTTCTCGTCGAGGTAATCGAGCAGGTTCGGCGCTTGCGGGTAGTGCATCAGCCGCGAAAGATTTCCGTTCGC
>JBEEMY010000362.1:0-3355 GCA_041192415.1 Verrucomicrobiota bacterium
CGCCGAAAGTGGATGCGCTGGTGCAGGCCGTGCAGAACATCTATTCGCAAAATTTTTTCCCAGAGATGAAAGCCGACTGGCGCGCGTATCCTGAAAACCTCGGCCACAAGAATTGGCCCGGCTGTTTCCGCTGCCACGATGGCTCGCACAAATCCGTCAACGACCCCAAGAAAAAAATTCCCGCGAGCGACTGCGCCAGTTGCCACACTTTCCTGGCCCAAGGCGCGGGTGCGGAACTGGAGAAACTCAATCCGCGCGGCGATACGTTCACGCATATTGATGCGCCCTACACCGACTTCGATTGCGCCCGCTGCCACACCGGCGCGGCCATCAAAGAGTAGGCCAGATTTAAGCCCATTTCTAAAACGCCGTGCCGCTGTTTGACAGACCGGCAGCAAATCTCTACGGTCTGCCGGAAATTTATGCCACAAACACCGCACCTCGAAAAACATTTCACAGCCGGCGAAGCCGTGCGAGATGTCGTCATTGGTATGTCGGACGGATTAACCGTGCCGTTTGCTTTGGCAGCGGGCCTGACGGGTGCCATCGCGCAGTCGCATATCATCGTCACGGCGGGGTTTGCGGAAATCGCGGCGGGTTCCATCGCCATGGGGCTGGGCGGTTATCTTGCGGCGCGCAGTGATGCGGAGCATTACGCGAGCGAGCGGTTGCGAGAAGAGGAGGAAATCGTGACGTTGCCGGAAGTGGAAGCGCAGGAAGTGCGGGAAATTTTCAAAAGCTATGGGCTGACGGACGTGGAGAGCGCGTCGGTAGTGGCGTCGTTGCGTCAGCGCCCGCAGGATTGGGTGGATTTTATGATGCGGTTCGAGCTGGGGCTGGAAAAGCCAGAGCCGGGGCGGGCGTGGAAGAGTGCGCTGACGATTGCGGGGGCTTACGTCGTGGGCGGGGTCATTCCGTTGAGCGCGTATCTGTTTTTTGCGGACGCGCATCGGGCGTTATGGATGTCCGTGGGCGTGACACTGGTGGCGTTGGGCGTGTTCGGCGGCATCAAGGGGCGTTTCACCGGCACGTCGGTGATCCGCAGCGGATTGCAGACGACATTGATCGGTGGGCTGGCAGCCGCAGCGGCCTTCATCATTGCGCGTTTGATTTCATAACGTATCCCGGCGTGGAGCAGCAAGATTCGGCTAGTGTTTCCCAAAATGCGACAGGCTACGCAGTGCGGCGCGCGGCACTTTGTTGACAGGCCAATGAACTCTTACCTACACAAATGGAAAACTGCCGCTGAAGCCTTGCAATGCCTGCGCAGCGGCACGCGCGTCTTCATCGGCTCTGGCTGCGCTGCGCCGCAACTGCTCGTCGAGGCGCTCGCCGCCCATGCGCCGAACATCTACGACATCGAGGTGCTGCACATTCTCACGCACGGCCCCGCGCCCTACGCTAAAAGCGAATTGCTCGCGCACGTCCGGCAGAATTCTTTTTTCATCGGTGGCAACGTTCGCCCGTCCGTGCATGAAGGCGTGGCGGATTATTCGCCGATGTTTCTCTCGGAAATTCCTCGCCTCTTTCGCGAAGGCCGCATGCACCTAGATGTCGCGCTCGTGCAAGTCAGTCCGCCGGACGCGCATGGTTTTTGCAGCTTCGGTGTTTCCGTGGACGTGGTGAAAGCCGCCGTGGAATCCGCCGACTACGTCATCGCGGAAGTGAACCCGAATATGCCGCGCACGCTCGGCGACAGCTTCGTTCACGTCAGCGCGCTCGATGTGCTGGTGCAGAGCGACCGCCCGTTGCTCGAAGCGCCGATGGAGACCATCACGCCCGAAGCGCGCAAGATTGCCGAGTTCATCGAATCGCTCGTGCCGGACGGAGCGACGTTGCAGACGGGCATCGGCTCCATTCCCAGCGCCGTGCTCGCCGCGCTTGGCAACAAGCGCGACCTGGGTATGCACACGGAAATGTTGACCGAAGCGGTGATCCCTCTCATCGAATCCGGCGTGATCAATTGCCGTAAGAAAACGTTGCTGCCGGGGAAAATCGTCACGAGTTTCTGCTTCGGCAACCGTAAGTTCTACGATTACATCCACGATAACCCCGCGTTTGAATTTCGCCCCACGGAGTTCACCAACGACCCGTTCCAAATTGCGCGAAACAAAAACATGATTTCTATCAGCTCCGCCATCGAGGTGGACATGACTGGGCAGGTTTGCTCCGATTCCATCGGCGGGAAATTCTACAGCGGCTTTGGCGGGCAGGTGGATTTTATTCGCGGCGCAGCGCGTTCGGAAGGCGGCAAGCCCATCATCGCCCTGCCCTCCACCACGCGCGACGGAAAAACTTCCCGCATTTGCTCGTGGCTCAAGACCGGTGCCGGCGTGGTCACTTCACGCGGCGATGTGCATTACGTTGTGACCGAATACGGCGTGGCATATCTGCACGGCAAGACCGTGCGCGAACGCGCGCTCGCGCTCATCCACATCGCGCACCCGAAATTCCGCGACGAACTCATGCGCGAAGCACGCCGCGTGAAGCTGTTGCCGCCGGATCAAATCGCGCTGCCGCCCGGCTTGCAACCGTATCCCAAAAAATACGAGACCGACCACACGTTCGGCAAAGATTTCGCCGTGCATTTCCGCCCCATCCAGCCGACGGACGAACGCGCGTTGAAGGAATTATTCTACTCCCATTCGCCCGCGACGATTTATCAGCGCTATTTCTCCGAGCTGAAAAATCTCCCGCACGACACCGTGCAGAAAATGGTCACGCTCGATTACCGCGACGCCATGGCCATCGTCGCCGAGATTCCGTGGGAAGGCCGCACGCGGCTCATCGGCGTGGGGCGTTACTACCGCGACGCCGCGACGAACTGGGCGGAAGTGGCCGTGGTGGTGCAGGAAGATTTCCGCCAGCGCGGACTTGCGGCGTTTCTGTTGCGACACTTGGCGAAGATTGCCGGTGAGCAAGGCATCGTTGGTTTTACCGCCGACGTGTTGCCAGACAACAACGCCATGCTCACGACCTTCCGCCGCGTGGCGGCGCCGGTGGAAATCCAGACGGATGAAGGCGTGACCAGCGTGCGCTTCCAGTTGCGAGATGTGCAGGCGGTGAAGTGAAACGCGGGCGAAGTCGCATTTCCCGTTTCAATAATAACCCGAAGGTTTTTGAGAACTCCTTGCTGGACAAGCCTAAAACCGGGATTTAAGGTCGCCACCGATGAAAGTGATAAACGACAAAACTGTCGCTCAATCTATCTGTTAGGCGGCAAACGCGCGTATGCAATCTTTACCACCATCACCGAGCAAAAAGCAGGCTTCGCCGACACTCTCGCTTTATGTGCTTGTGATCGCCTTGCCGCTGCTTGCTTGCCATTTGATTTATGTCGGGTTTCAGGCTCTGG
>JBEEMY010000363.1:0-3346 GCA_041192415.1 Verrucomicrobiota bacterium
CGGACGCAAAGCGCGCGCGCTGCTCGATGATGCGCGCGACCGCGCCGCGAAATTTCTCGGTGCGAAACCCAGCGAAATTATTTTCACCAGCGGCGGCACCGAGGCGAACAACCTCGCCATCCTCGGCACGGCGCGCGCGCTCAAAGCGCAGGGCAAACATCTCATCACCTCTACCATCGAGCATCACGCAGGGCTGCACTGCTTCGATTATCTGGAAAAGCACGAAGGCTTTTCCGTCACGCGCCTGCCAGTGAATTCTGAAGGCCGGGTTTCGCTTGCTGATTTTGAAAAATCCATCCGTCCCGACACCGTTTTTGCCTCGGTGATGGCGGCCAACAATGAAATTGGCACGCTGCAACCTGTCGCGGAAATCGGCGCGCTTTGCCGGACGCGGAAAATAATTTTTCACACCGATGCCGTGCAGATGTTCGGCAAAGAACCGTTCACCAGCATCAGCCAGTTCCACGCCGACCTCGTTTCCGTCTGCGCGCACAAGTTTCACGGGCCGAAGGGCGCGGGGCTGCTCTACATCAAATCGCCGCTGCACCCGGACCCGATTCTTTTTGGTGGCGGACACGAAAACGAACGCCGCGCCGGCACGGAAAATCTTCCGGCCATCATCGGACTGGTCGCCGCTTTGGAAAATTGCGTGACGACGCCGGTGTTCGATAAATCAAAACTAAAACCGCTCGCGGAAAAGCTGATTGCCCGCGTGGAAAAAATTCCCGGTTGCGAAATGGTTTCGCCGCGCGAAAAATCTCTGGCCAACACCGTGGCCTTCACCGTGCGCGGCTCGGATGGCATCGCTTTGATGGCGGGTTTGGACGTGGAAGGCATCTGCGCTTCGAGCGGTTCGGCGTGTTCTGCTGGTTCACTGGAGCCGAGCCATGTGATTCTGGCGACCGGACGGAAAGAAGTTGCCAATTCGCTCGTGCGTTTTTCACTGGGCCGTGATTCGACGCTGGCGGAAGTAGATTTAGTCTGTGCGTTGTTGCCGGAAATCATCCGGCGGGCGCAGCGGCGGTAATTATTTCTTCCTCGCCCCTCGAGGGGCGAGGGAGAAATAATAACTACGCCGGTAAACTGCCAGCCGAATGTGAATGACTTGTGATTAGCACCAACAACTTTGACTTTTCATTTTGTCTGGTGCGGATAGCCTTGGGTTGTCGCCGCCGTCAGTTGCCAAATTATTCTGACAGCATTGCGGTTTGAGAGTTGTTGGGCTTGTTCACAACTCTTAATAGAGATACGTTTTTATAAAAGAAAAGATTCATATTAAGCACCACGCATGAAAATCACGATCGCCAAAGACCAGATCATCGCCGGCTTGCAAGCCGTGCAAAACGTCGTCAGCACGCGCACCACGCTGCCCATTCTTTCCAATGTCCTCCTCCATGCCGCTGATGGCCGCGTGGAATTCACCGCAACCGATTTGGATGTGACCGTGGCCTGCTCCGTTGAGGCCAAGGTGGAAAAATCCGGCTCCACCACCGTGCCGGTGAAAAAACTTTTTGGTATTGTGCGCGAGTTGAATGGCGACATAGAAATCGAGACCGACGAAAAAAACGTCACCAGCATTCGCAGCGGCGGCTCGTTCTTCAAAATCCACGGCCTCGCTGCCGATGAATTTCCGCCGCTCCCGAAATTTAAGGACGACAAGAAAGTTTCCCTCTCCCAGGAAACCGTCCGCGCGATGCTCAAAAAAACTTCCTTCGCCGTCTCCACTGACGAGTCACGCTATGTGCTCAACGGCATTTTCATCAGCCTCAAGGAAGGCAAGATGACGCTCGTGGCCACCGACGGCCGCCGCCTCGCGCTCGTGGACGAGGAAGTTGAAATCTCCGAGAAGAGCGCCGGCGAATTTATCGTTCCCGCCAAAGCCGTCAACGAACTCAACCGCCTGCTGCAAGCCACCGGCAATGTGGAAATCAAGTTCGGCGAGAATCAGGCCTCGTTTTCACTCAAGGATGACAAGGGATTTTCCGTGTTGCTCATCAGCAAGCTCATCGAGGGCAATTATCCGAATTACAAACAGGTTATTCCCGGCGAAGCCAAGGAACGCATTCCTCTCAACCGCGAGGAACTTCTTTCCGCCCTGCGCCGCGCCGAGATCATGACCAGCGAAAAGGCCAACTCCGTCAAGATGACCTTTGGCCGCAACACCCTCGCCATCACCGCCAACTCGCCCGAAGTGGGCGAAGCCCGCGAATCGCTCGCCGTGAATTACAAGGGCAAGGAAATCGCCATCGCCTTCAACCCGCGCTACCTCATTGACCCGCTCGCCGCGCTGTCCGACGACGAAGTGTATATCGAACTGATTGACGAATTAAGCCCCGGCGTGCTGAAGATCAACGGGCCGTTTCTCTACGTCGTCATGCCCATGCGGTTGAGCTGAACCAAAAGGCAGCGGCAGGAAGCCGACGAAAAAATTTATGAAAAAAACATTTATTCGTTGTCTTCTGTTCCTGCCGTTGCTGGCGTTTCTCGGTGCGTGTGCCACTGACGAAATCGCGCCGACAAACCCTCAAGTGCTGGCCAAATTACAGACCATTGACCACACCCAGAAAGCGACCATGGTGATTTATCGTCCGGAAAACGCCATTGGTCGCGGGAAACACCCCACCGTGATGTTGGACGGCAAAGACTTTGTGGACATGGCCAACGGCCAAGTCTTTGTCACCGCCATCAATCCCGGCAGTTACGTTTTGGAAATGGACGACAAAAAATCCGGCACCCAAGTCACACTCAAACCCGGCGACGAAGTCTTTCTCAAAATAGAAATGCAACAAGGCACCTGGAGTTTCAGCGGCAAGATGACCCAGGTGATGCCCCAACAAGGAAACTACGAAGCCACCCGTCTGGAATTGGTTGACCCCAGTTCAATCAACCTCCCCGCCTACCGGTAAAAGAAAAAATCTTCCAGCAAGGCGCGGAGCAATCCGCGCCGTTCGCTTTTGCCAAACTAAATGAGCCAAGGAAAAAACTGCGGTATTTCCCGTTTCCATATTCAAGGTTGAAAAATGCCCAACCCCTTGTTGACACAGGCGAAAGCCTGAAATACAACTAGCCCATGCCAACTTTGATATGCCGCAACTTGCGGCCTAATACCTGTTAGGCTGCATCATGCGTATGGCAGAATCAAAAAAGTATGAAATAGTTCTCACGCTTTGCTTGCTCCACGCGGCTCTTGTTGGTGTTACACGGTGGCTGGATTTTGGCCCTGACTATAACACACCTCGCTTTAATCAGACGTTCGATATGATTTGGGGGATTTTTCTCCTAGCTTGGCCGCTCTGGCTGATCGTGCTGTTTATGCTTTGGCGCTCTGGAGATCGCAAACGATGGA
>JBEEMY010000364.1:0-3339 GCA_041192415.1 Verrucomicrobiota bacterium
TGGACAGAAAGAAGACCAACACATGGGAGTAGATTGGACGGGAGCTTGTGATGCATCAAATGCAGTTGAGTTTAGTTTTGATTCTATAACTTTTGTCGGTGGCAGTGGCCCACATCAAAATAACGGAACATTTACTAATGCGACCTGGAGTACTTCTCACCCGTTTCCATCTGCTGGAACTTATCCAATCTGTGTCAAAGTTTATCATGCAAACTTTAATGGAGCTGAGGGTTCTTCTGCGTCTACATTCTTCATAGCCAGTTAAGTTCAGAACATTTCTACGTTGGCCGCACTGAAGACCTCCATGCCCGACTAAAAAAACACAACGCCGGGGAAGTTCCTCACACCGCCAAGTTCAAGCCATGGCAAATCAAAACCGCCACCGCCTTCAGTGATGAGAAGCGCGCCATTGAATTTGAACGCTACCTAAAAACCGCTTCCGGTCACGCGTTTGCAACGAAGCGTCTATAAATTTTTCCGATGCAACCACGCCACTTTGAGGCTGTCATCTTTTCCACCAAAGCCGCCGTGGCCACCGTGGTAGCGGTGCTCGGTTACGACTTCATCCAGTTGCCTGGCGCACCGTGGGTCGCGGCGGTTTCCGCCGTGCTGGTGACGCAGCCGGATCTTCACGCATCGTTTCAAGCCTCGTTCATGCGCGTCATCGCCAATCTTGCAGGTGCGTTCGGCGGCGCGGCATTGCTGGTCATCACCGGCCAACCGCTCGTGGCGATGGCCATCGGCGTGCTGCTCACCGGATTGATCTGCTATCTCTTGAAACAGGACGACGCGCTGCGGCCCGCGTTCGTGGCGGTTATCATCGTCACGCTCATCGGCGAGCATGATAAATGGCACAGCTCGCTTGACCGCGTCCTAGCAGTGGTCGTTGGCTGCGTGTGTGCGCTGGTCGTGGGATTTTTGTTTGATAAAATTTCCAGCCGCTTCAAATTACGCGACGCGGATCGGAACAAAACATCCGGCAAGCAGGAATAATTTTTACGTCATGAAATTCTCGTTGAAAAACAAATGGGTGCTCATCACCGGCGCGTCCAGCGGCTTTGGTGCGGCGGCGGCAACGGAATTTGCCGCGCAGGGTTCAAAACTTTTGCTGGGCGCGCGGCGCGTTGACCGTTTGAAAAAAGTTGCGGCGGCGGCGAAGAAAGCCGGCGCGGCGGAAGCGCACTTTCATGCGCTCGATGTCTCCAAGACTTCCAGCGTGGAAGATTTTTTTAAGTGGGCGAAAACAAAATTAAAATCGCAGCCGCTTCATGTGTTGATCAACAACGCCGGCGGCGCGCATGGCACGGACACGGTGGCCGAGGGCAAGGACGCGGACTGGGAGGCGATGTTGCAAACGAATGTCCTCGGGGTGTTGCGCGTGACGCGCGCGGCGCTGCCGTTGCTGCCACAGGATGACGGCGCGAGCATCCTCAACATCGGCTCGCTCGCGGCGCGGGCGGCTTACGCGGGCAGCTCGGCGTATTGCGCGGCGAAGGCGGGTGAATTGCAAATCACCCGCGTGCTGCGCCACGAGCTTTTTGGCGCGGGCATCCGCGTCAGCTCGATTGATCCGGGATTGGCGGAAACGGAATTTGCGCTGGTGCGTTTCAAGGGCGATGAGAAAAAAGCGAAGGAACTTTACACGGGCACGAACCCGCTCGTCGCAGCGGACATCGCCGAAATTCTAGTCTGGGTCGCCAGCCGTCCGCCACACGTCAACATTGACGAGATGCTCATCAAGCCCGTGGATCAGGCGGACATGGGGAAAGTTTTTCGGCGGAAATGAAACGGGACGAGGGGGGCGTGAAAAGACAAAGGCGTGTTTCGTTCTCACTCGTCACTCGTCACGTTTCAAGTCCCTCGGTTCGCGCGCCAGAGCAGCACGGCGCCGACGCCTTGGAAGAGGAAGACGGGAATCCACACGATGAGGTGCGGGTAAAGTTCAGGATGCCACGCGAGCGAATCGCCGAGCATTTCAAAGGCGTAAAAAATCACGACCAGAACCAGCGCGATGCCAATGCCCACATTCGTCTCGCGCCGGTGAACGCGGATGCCCAGCGGAATGCCGATTAGCGTGAAGCCAAAGCATGCGAAGGAAAAGGCGAGTTGCCGATTCATGATGACGCGAATTTCACCGACCTGCTGCGCTTGGGCTTGCCGCGCCTTTTTCATCAGCGCCGCCATGTCCGCTGGCGTGGCATTCGTGCCCGCACGCAAACTGAATTGCTTCAGCCCGCCGGTGATTTCCGCCGCACTGGCGCTGCCGGAAAAATTCAGCCGCTGCACCTCCCGCAATTCCTGGCGCAGTTGCAAAAACGTCATGTTGCCGATGCTGGGCTTGCCGCCGAGTTTGGAATTTAAATTGGTAGTGCTGAAAACAAACGGTAGATGCCGGGCAAACAAGTAACCCTGACGGCTTGGATCAAAAGAAATCAGCCGCGCCTCGGTGAAATCAATTTGAATCTCCTGCGCGGCGGAATTCAGTTTCATCTGCGCGCTCTCCGCCTGAATCATGCCGAGCACATTCGTTTCACCCTGCATCTGATACAAAATCACATTGCGCAGTTCCTCGCCGGTGTTTTTTTCCGCATACAAAATGTAGCCGGGAAAATCGCGCACCGGCTGGCCGGCGGGAATCTGGCTGGTGGCAAAGTTCGCCACCATCTCCACCTTCAAACTTTTGAACATCACCCGCGAGCGCGGGCCGAGATCCATATTGAACCACGCGCTCAAGGCGCAGCAGGCCAGACTCAAAAGCAACACTGGCGAAATCAGCGCGAGCAGACTCACGCCCCCTGCCCTCGCGGCGGTCAATTCGTGATCCGCGCTAAAACGTCCGAACACGAGCAACGTCGCCGTGATGAAACCCATCGGCAACGCATAGACGCAGGCGAACGGCAGCAGCAGGCCGAGCGATTTCAACACCAGCACCAGCGGCAACTGCCCTTTCATCAGCATGGGCAGAACGTCCGTTAGCACGTTCATCAGCATCAGCACGAACACAAACACCGCCACGGTGAGCGCGGCGGTGGCGAGCACCTGGCCGATGAGATATTTGTGAAGCGTCTTCAAATCAGTCCGCGCAAGTTGGCGGATTTAACCCGGCAAGCAAAGCTGAATTTCTGCGCAGAAAAAACCGGCGGCATCCATAAAGGACACCGCCGGTTGAATTCAGATGAATGATTTACGGAAACACCGCGCGGTAAAACTTCGTCACGCCCACCGTGTTCGTGTCGGTGAAGGACGCCGCGCCGCCGCTGACCGTGTTGGTGGAGATGTCCGTCCAGGTCGGGTTCACCAAATCGCTCGTGGTCTGGATGCGGAAGGTGACGCCGTTGC
>JBEEMY010000365.1:0-3337 GCA_041192415.1 Verrucomicrobiota bacterium
GGTGCGCTCGCAGCAAGAATTGTTGTATAACCAACTCATGTTCCGAAACCTCGCGGATCAAGTTTTTGGACGGATATCGTTTCCCCTGTGGCAACGGGCGGTTTTATTCTCACTGGCTTATTTTGGGTGCGCGGAGGCGGGGAGCTACCTGTCGGCGAGTGGCGGAACTTACGTCAGCTTCTGGCTGCCCGCCGGTTTGTTTGTGGCCGTGCTGCTGATGAATCCGACGCGTGACTGGCTGGTGCTGTCGTTGTCGGCCTTGCCGGCAAATCTGGCCTTCGATTATTTTCACGATGCCAAACCAAACATCTTCGTCATCCTGCTTTTTTATTTTGCGAACGTATTGCAGTCGGTGCTGGGCGCGTGGCTGGTGCGGCGGTTCGTGGCGGAAAAACCGGCGCTGGCGTCGCTGAAAGAATTTGTGGGGCTGATTTTCCTGTCGGGAGTTTTCAGCACGATGCTGGGCGCGGTCATCGGCGCGGCTACGCTGGTGGCTTTCGGCATGAGCCACTCGTTCGTGCAATCGTGGAAAGTCTGGTGGGGCAGTTGCGTGATGGCGGTGCTGATTTTCACGCCGTTCATCCTGACGTGGATTCCCCGACCAGATGTCCGCTGGCGTTACCTGGATTCACCCCAAAAAAAGACGGAAGCCTTTCTGCTGTTTGCCGGCCTGTGCGGTTTTCTCTGGTATGTGATGTTCCGTGACAACGGCATCATGTCGTATCACAAAGCCTATGCAATCCCGTTGCTGCTGTGGGCGGGACTGCGTTTCGGCGCGCACGGGGCGACGGCGGCCAGCCTGTTCATCTCCGCCGGTATGGCTTTTTTCACGGTGCAATTTTACTGCGGGCTGACGCGGGAGCTGGTGATGTCCGGCGAGTATGTTTTCACGATGCAGGGGCTGCTGGCGATGGTGAACTTGGTGGCGATGATCCCGGCGATCGTTTTGGGCGAACGCGACCGGACGATGCTGAAGCTGCGTGACAGTGAAAACCGTTTCCGCAGCCTGACCGAGGCGGCGTTTGAGGGTGTCAGCATCAGCGAGAACGGGAAAATTTTGGACATGAACGATCAGGCGTTGAAGATGTTCGGCTACGAGCGCGCGGAAATGATCGGGAAGGAAATCGTCAGCCTGGTCGCGCCCGGATCGCGGGAGGTTGTGAGCGAGGCGGTTCGCGCGGGGCATGAAGCCACCTACGAACACCGGCTGTTGCGGAAGGATGGAACATCTTTTTATGCGGAGGCGCGGGCGCGGATGGTGCGCGTGGGCGGACGGACGTTGCGGATGACGGCGTTGCGCGACATCTCGGAACGCAAACGGGCGGAGGAATTGAGCAACTCGCAAAGGGAGGTGTTGGAGATGATCGCCACCGGGCGTCCATTGGCGGAAACGCTCGATACCCTGCTGCGGATGATTGAAGCGCAGTCGCCGGAAATGCTCTGCTCCATCCTGCTGCTGGATGCGGACGGAATTCATCTCCGGCACGGCGCGGCCCCGTCGTTGCCGGCGGAATTCTCTAAGGCGATTGATGGCTCGGCCATCGGCTTGTGCGCAGGTTCGTGCGGCGCGGCGGCGTTCCGGCGCGAGCCGGTCTTCGTGGCGGACATCGCGACCGATCCGTTGTGGACGGACTACAAACAATTCGCGCTGCCCCACGGCTTGCACGCGTGCTGGTCCACACCGATTTTCGACGCGCAAAAAAATGTGCTGGGGACGTTCGCGATTTATTACCGCGAAACGGCCTTGCCGGATGAGGTGCACCGCCAGTTGATCGAGATGGCCACGCACACGGCGGCGGTCTGCATCGGCAAGCATCGCGCCGAGGTGGAACGCGAGGAGGCCGTCAGCCGCGAACAACAGGCGCGTGCGCAATACACCTTTCAACTCATCGCGTCGCAGGAGGCGGAACGCAAACGCATCGCCGCCGAACTGCACGACAGCATGGGGCAAAATTTATTGCTGATAAAAAACCTCGCGCAACTCGCCGCGCGCGCGCAGGAACCGGCGCAGGTTTATGAGCAGGTGAATTCCATTAGCCATCTGGTCACGCAGTGCATCGCCGAGGCGCGGCAGATTTCCCGCGAACTCCACCCGCACCAGCTCGATCACCTTGGCCTCAAACGCGCGCTGGAACTGATGTTTGAAAACGCGGCGCAGGCCAGCGCCATTAAATTTGAATGGAAGCTGGAAGATGCGGATCAGATTTTTTCTGCCGAGGCCGCGATGAATCTTTACCGTATCGTGCAGGAAAGTTTGAACAACATCCTGAAACATTCCCAAGCCCGGAACGTCCGCGTGCAGTTGGAGCGCGACGTGCGCGAGGTGGTTTTGCGCATCGCGGATGACGGCTGCGGGTTCGCTCCCACCGCCGGCAATTCCGGCATGGGCTTGAAGAACATCAACGAGCGAGTGGCGATGCTGGGCGGAAAATTAAAAATGGATTCCGCGCCCGGTGCCGGCACGCGCCTGGAGGTGACGATTCCATTCGCATCAGAATCCGCCTAGAAAATTACCATTGGCGACGGTGCGGGTTTTAGACAACATGGGTTTCAATATGGCTGGACGCATCAAAGTTTTGATCGTGGACGACCATCCGCTGTTTCGCAGCGGACTGCGGCAGGTGATTGCTGCCGATGCGCGCTTGGAACTCGCGGGCGAGGCGGGCGATGGCGAGGCGGCGCTGAAATTCATTCTCGAAAAAAAGCCGGACATCGCCGTGCTGGATGTGAACCTCCCCAAGTTCACCGGCCTCGAAGTCGCGCGCAAACTTCAGGGTAAAAAAATTTCCACCCGGCTCATCATTCTCACCATGCACAAGGAGGAGGACATGATCAACCGCGCGCTGGACGCCGGCGTGAACGGTTATGTGCTCAAGGAAAATGCCGTGGAGGAAATCCTCGAAGCCATCACCGCCGTGGCCAAGGGCGGGCATTATTTAAGTCCGGCGGTTTCCGGTTTTCTCGTCCGCCGCCGCAGCCGTGCGGAATCGCTCGCGTCACAAAAGCCCGGGCTGGATGACCTGACCAAGGCCGAGCGCCGCGTTCTCAAGCTCGTGGCCGATAAAAAAACCAGCAAGGAGATCGGCGCGGAACTCTTCATCAGCCCGCGCACCGTCGAGGCGCACCGCGCGAACATCTGCACCAAGTTGGAACTCACTGGCAGCCACAGCCTCCTCCAGTTCGCGCTGGAGAACCGTTCGGCGCTGTAATTGTTTTCGTTATTCGTCCTCGTCTTCGAAAAATCTGCGCGAAAGAATTCGAGGACGAAGATGAACCGGAAAAAGTTATAGCGCCGAACGGTTTTCCAGCGCGAACTGGAGGAGGCTGTGGCTGCCGG
>JBEEMY010000366.1:0-3335 GCA_041192415.1 Verrucomicrobiota bacterium
CGGCAACAGTTCAAGGTGCTGGACACGACTCCGCCGCCGGGATAGACGGACACATTGTTTGAAACCAGACAAAAATTCAGCAGGCTTGAACCCGCCCCGCCGCCGCTTGCGCCGGCGGTCGAACCGGTTTTGTTTCTTAAAAGCGTGCAATGATCCAGCACGCTGAAACTTGCGCCGCCACCATTGCCACCGCCGCTTCCCAATTGATTGTCGGTCATCGCGCAATTGGTCAACGTGCCGGAATAAATTCCACCGCCGGAATTATACGCCGCATTTCTGGTCATCACACAATTGCGGATGAACACATTGGTGGATTCACACCAAATCCCGCCGCCAGATTGTTCGTTGGACACGACTCCGGTTGACCGCGTTGCGCCATTCGTCAGCGTGAAGCCGTCCAGCACGACACCATTCGTCAGGTAAATACAGCGGATGGCGCTGTTGCCATTCGTGGTGCCCGACATCTGAAAGCCTACAATAGAAGTGACCGCTGCTCCGTTGACGCTCTGAATCGTAAGGCTTCGGTTGACTACCACGCGGTTTGTAAGCGAGCCATAAACCACCCGTCCGCCCGTCCGGTAAACGCCATTGCTCACTAAAATCTGACTGCCGGATGCGGCGGCATCAATCGCGTCCTGAATGTTGGTGGCGGCGGTATCCCAAGTCTGAAAGGGAAAGACTGGCAGGGCGTTGCTGAGGCTCACATAAAACGTGCCGGTGGCTTGGTATTGAAATTCATACGCGCCGATGTCCACCGTGCCGCCGACCATGCGCGGGTTGCCATCCAAATCATTGGTGACGCTCATGAAGGAATTGTTTCCCGCATTGATGCACGGCGAGGTTCCGCTCAAGTGATAATCGCCACCCGCGAGATCTACGAAGGATGGTGAATTGGTGACGTTATTTGCACCGGTGGCCTGAGCCGGAAACACGCAGCAGTTGGTGAAAGTGCTGCTAGTGCCCGAATCCGGCGTGGTGTTGTAGGCGAAGTTGTAATAATCAATGCAGTTCTTGAGCGTGCAGCTGCCTAGCGGCCCGCCATACGCTGCCGACCAGTTGCTGACCACCGTGCAGTTGATCAACGTGGAGGTGATGGCCGCGCCATAAATATACCCGCACCAATTTCCGGCCAGAACGCAATTGACCAGCGTGGCATTGGCCGCGCCCCCGCCTGATCCCCCGCCGCTGTTCCACGCCGAATTGCCCAGCAGCGAGCAGTTGGTCAATGTGCTGAAATAAACGCCGCCGCCCCAACTTGACATGGTGGCATTGCCCTTAATGATGCTGTTCAGCACCGTGCCATTGTAAACGCCGCCGCCGCCGCTGGCGGACGCGTTGCCCGTGATGATGCAGTTCGTCACTACACAACTGCCCACCGTCTGGCATTTCACACCGCCGCCAGCTTCACCGCTGATTGTCGCCCCGTTCGTGAGCGTGAAGCCGGACAACGTCGTGCCGCTGGCCAGATAAACACAGCGGATAGCACTCACCCCATTCGTCGTGCCGGGCACTTGATAACCCTGAATGGTCGTGAAAGCCGGGCCATTGACGCTTTTCACCGTCATGTTCGCCACGGTGACATAGACGCGGTTCGAGCCGTTGAAAGATGTGCCGCCGGATTGATAAATTCCATTCGTGACGAGAACGGTATCGCCGGTGGTTGAGACAGTGATGGCATTCTGAATATTCGTCGCTGCTGTCGTCCAACTGGTGTAAGGCGCGGTGGGGGTGGCGGAGTTCACATCCACATAGCGCACCGTGGCCGAGGCGTTGCCGGAGATAAAGATCGCAAGGCCGATCAGTAAATTGGGAAAAGAAGCCCTCATGCGATTGAGGAACAGTCGTTGATTGACCCTTAACTGGCAAGCCGGTTTCACAAATACGGCGAGAACAAACGCGCTAGCGCATCGCGCAATTTTGCCGGAAGACTTCGGGCGTCCACTTCGGCCAAAGTCACTTCGCTCGCGGCGGAGATTTTTTTGGCGATGACGCGTTCCATCTCCTGCGCGAACTCGCGGCCGTAGCACTCGACGTTCAATTCAAAATTCAGCCGCAGGCTGCGCGCGTCCCAGTTGGCCGAGCCGAGCAGCACCCAGTGGCCGTCCACGATCATCAGCTTGGAGTGGTCGAACGGCGGCGGCGTGAGCCAGATTTTGCAGCCGCGTTCCAGCACCTGCCACCACAGCGCGCGCGACGCCCAATGCACGGGCGGTAGATTATTTTTCGCGGGCAAGATGATATCCACGCGCACGCCACGCAGCGCGGCGAGGTTCAGCGCGGTGATGAGCGCGTTGTCCGGCAAAAAATACGGCGTGAGAATCTTCACGGAAGTCTGCGCCTCGGCCAGTGCGGCGAGCAGCGTCCAGCGGGCGTTTTCAAAATCCGCATCCGGCCCGTCGGGGATGACGCGGGCAATGACGTTGCCGGCATTTTGCAATCCCGCCCGCACAAAACCGGTCTCGGAATTGGGGAACCAAGTGTCGCCGTCGAGAATTTCGTCGGTGGTGAACGCCCAATCGTTTGCAAAGGCCTCCTGCAATTCCATGACGACCGGGCCGACGATGCGGAAGTGCAAGTCTTGAACGGGATGCGCGGGTTTTTCCGCGAGGAGATTGCCCTGCCGGATATTCATGCCGCCGGTGAAGGCGAGTTCGCCGTCAATGATGAGCGACTTGCGATGGTTGCGGAGATTGATGGTGGCCAGCCGCCAGGGCGTGAAGATGGACGTGGGCAGAAATTTGGCGAACGGAATCCGGGCGCGGCGCAGGGCAAACGTGATGGGCGGAAACGAATACCGCGTTCCGGCGGAGTCCACCAGCACGCGCACGGCGACGCCGCGTTTCAACGCGCGTTTCAATGCCACGACAAACTTTTTACCGGTCGCGTCGTTGTCGAAAATGTAGGAGCAGAGCGTGATGGATTTTTTTGCGGCTTCAATTGCGGCGAGCATGGCGGGGAACGCCTCGTCGCCATTCACAAGCGGCGTGATTTTATTTCCAGCGGTGAGCGGCTGCGTGACGACGCGGCTGACGACGCGGGCGATGTGTTTGAGATGTTCCGCGCCGGCGTGTTCCGGTTCGCCGAGATTTTCCGGCACGTCGCGGCTGAAGGTTTTGTGGACGCCGAGCTTGACGGCGTGGCGCCGGATGCGGTTGACGCCGAGCGCAAGGTAGAGCAGGGGGCCGAGCGCGGGCAACGTCCAGATGACGCCGATCCAGATGGTGGCGGCGCGGGTGTCGCGCTTGTGCAGGAGCGCGTGGCCGGAGGCGAGCAGGCAGGCGAACAGATCAAACCCGGCGGCGACGTGCGGCCAGTATTTGGAGATGAGCGCGAGC
>JBEEMY010000367.1:0-3316 GCA_041192415.1 Verrucomicrobiota bacterium
CGTGGTGCGGGTCACCAAGACCACCATCTGCGGCACCGATTTGCACATTCTCAAAGGCGATGTGGCAACGGTGACGGCGGGACGCATCTTGGGTCATGAAGGCATCGGGGTCATTGACGAGGTGGGAGCGGGCGTCAGTCGTTTTCACAAAGGCAACCGCGTTTTGATTTCGTGCATCACGGCGTGCGGCAAGTGTGATTATTGTCGCCGCGCGATGCCTTCACACTGCGTGCAAGGCGGCTGGATTCTCGGCAATACGATTGACGGCACGCAGGCGGAGTTCGTGCGCATCCCGTTTGCGGATACCAGCCTTTATTCCATTCCTGAAAATGCCGATGAGGACGCGATGGTGATGTTGAGCGACATTTTGCCAACCGGCTACGAGTGCGGCGTGCTCAACGGCGCGGTCAAACCGGGCGACACGGTAGCCATCGTCGGAGCTGGCCCCATCGGACTGGCGGCGCTGCTGACGGCGCAGTTTTTTGCACCAGCCAAACTCATCGTCATTGATCTGGATGACAACCGTCTCGAAGTCGCTAAACAATTTGGAGCCACGGCGGTGATCAATAGCACCGATGGTAAGGCGGTTGAAAAAATCATGGCGCTGACGGCGAGTCAGGGCGTGGATGTCGCCATCGAAGCGGTTGGCGTCGCGGCGACGTTTGAGCTGTGTCAGGAAATTGTCGGCGCGGGCGGCCACATCGCCAACATCGGCGTGCATGGAGCGAGCGTGACCTTGCATCTCGAAAAACTCTGGTCGCAAAACATCACCATCACCACGCGGCTCGTGGATGCGGTGACTACGCCACTGCTGCTCAAAACGGTCATGGCCGGCAAACTCAAACCGAAACAGCTGATCACGCATACCTTCAAGCTCGATGAAATCCTGAAGGCCTACGACACCTTCGGCAATGCCAGCCGCGAACGCGCTTTGAAAGTCATCCTGACGAATAATTAACCGCGCGAAACCATTCAAATTTTTTATGAAACAAAATAAATTTTCCCGGAATCAAAACCAAAAACTAGTCGGCACGCCACCACCAACGCCGGTCGTGCCGATGAGTCAAAATGAAATTGATTTCACGCCGTCGCCGGACGAAGTGGCGCGGCGGGCGTATTTTGCCTACGAGAACAAAGGTTCCCTGCAAGGTCACGAAGTGCAGCACTGGCTCGCGGCGGAGGCGGAGTTGATTGCGGAACGCCAGCTCACGCGGACGCACGGATTCCAACATCATCCCCACAAAAATTCACCAACCAACCACGCTGAAACAATTATTTTATGAACACCTCTATCGCCGAAGCCCCTGCCATGTATGAAACCGAAAACGACCTTGCCAAAGGTTACCGCGTGGAATTGAACGCGCTGATGAACCAGCGCCTCGCCGATGCCGTGGACTTGCAGATGCAGATGAAGCAGGCGCATTGGAATGTGAAGGGGCCGAGCTTCATCGCCTTGCACAAGTTGTTCGACGAGGTCAGCGAGGCCGTGGAGGGATATGTGGACACGATTGCGGAACGCATTGTGCAACTGGGCGGCATCGCCGAAGGCACGGTGCGCATGGCGGCGGCGCGGACGCGGTTGCCGGAATATTCTTCTGAAATTGCCGAAGGCACGGCGCACGTCGAGAGCGTGGCGCGGGCGCTGTCCACTTTTGGCAAGGAAGTCCGCAGCACGATTGACGAGGCGAATGCGTTCGACGATGCCGGCACGGCGGATTTGTTCACGGAAGTTTCGCGCGGCATTGATAAATGGCTTTGGTTTGTTGAAGCCCATTCGCAGGCGGCGAAATAAAAATATGAAAGCAAAATTCTTCCTCCTCGCCCTCGGCAGTTCGCTGCTGGCCGCGCCCGCATTGGTGGCGCAAATCGTCAGCACGAATGTCGTGCCGCTGACCGAGACTTTGAAATACCAGATCGCGTTGGAAAGCGAACGCGCTTTGGGCGAACGCGCGTTGCTGCCGCCGGGCCTCAAGGAAAAGATGCGGCTCACCGACGCCCAGCGCAGTGACTTCAAGCCCATCGAGGAAGAATTCGCCGTGGCGAGTCAGGAGTATCAGACCGCCAACCAACCGCGCATTGAGGCGGCACAAGATGCCGAACGATTGGCGCGCAGTTCGAAAAATCCGGGGAAAATTCAGGCGGCGCGCAAACAATTACAAACGGTCTGGGGCGGGCTTCAGCCCTACCGCGATGCCGCCGTGAAACAGCTCAAACCCTTGCTGACGCCGGAGCAACTGATTGTTTTGGAAGACGCGAGCAATCAATGGCGCGAAAACCATGCCACGGAAGCGAACGATCCCTCGGCGAATTAAACCAACCGAATGAATATGAAAGACCCCGTTTACAAACTTATTGAACTCACCGGCACTTCCACCACTTCCATTGAGGACGCGGTGGACAAGGCCATCAAGCGCGCGCACAAAACCATCAAAGACCTGTGCTGGTTTCAGGTGGTGGAGACGCGCGGCAACATTGCCAAGGGAAAAGTCCATCACTGGCAGGTGACCATCAAAGTTGGTTTCGCCGTGAAATCCGCTGGTTAAGGTTGGAATCAAAATTTTTACCACAATGAACAATCCATTCAAAAAACCCGCCCCGCCGGACGTGGACGCTAAAACCACCATCCTCGAAGCGGCTCCGGAATCGGCGCGCTGGAATCCTGTGCCGGGATCGGTTGGGCACAAAGCGCCCGTGTCGGCCAGCGAAGATGAAGACGATGAAGGCCGCAGCGCCGCCGAAAAGTTGGTGGAAGCAGGCGTCGCCGAAGCGGAGCTGGAACAACTGGCGCAAGCCGCCCGCGTCGCCGCCAAAAAAGATTTATGACTCCACCGCTGCCGACCATTCCCGCCGAGACTTCGGGCGGCGACCCGAAGCAACTGCTTTACGCGCTCGTCGCCGGACAGCCTTTTTTCAAAGGTCTGGAGGCTCACCAATTGCAACTGCTGACTGATTCAGCCATGGAAATGAAATTTGAAACCGGGCAGAAAGTTTTTGAATCCGGCAGTCCGGCCAACCGGTTTTATCTCATCTTGGAAGGCCAGGTGGCGATTGAATCCGAACTGGCCGAACACGGGGCGCTGGTGCGCGTGCAGACGCTTGGCCCCGGCGACAATCTCGGCTGGTCGTGGCTTTTCCCGCCCTACCATTGGCACTTCAGCGCACACGCACTGGCACCGACCCGGACAATTTTTTTCTACGCCACCCGTTTGCGCGAGCAATGCGAGCAGGATCACGAGTTGGGCTATCAGCTCATGCAGCGTGTCGCCGAGGTGCCAGAGGGCCAGCGGGTCCTGGGGATTTTTTTTCAGGAGCGTTT
>JBEEMY010000368.1:0-3309 GCA_041192415.1 Verrucomicrobiota bacterium
ACGCGTTCCGGTTACGCCGGGCAGCATCGCTTCGCCACGGTTTGTTGGAACGGTGACATCTGCGCGACGTGGGACACGCTGCGCAATTGCATTCCCGAAGGTGTGAACTTTTGCGCGACCGGCGAACCGTTCTGGACGGTGGACATCGGCGGTTTTTTTATCAACAGCGACCCAAAGCTCTGGTTCTGGCGTGGCGACTACGCGGAGGGTTGTCGTGGCTTGACGGACATGAACGCGCTCGAACCCGACCCGCGCGACACCGGCTGTCACGATCTCGGCTTCTGGGAACTTTACACGCGGTGGTTGCAATACGCCGTGTTCCTGCCGATGTTCCGCTCGCACGGCACGGATGCCGCGCGCGAAATCTGGCGCTTCGGCGACGAGGGAAATTTATTTTACGACACCATCGCGAAATTCATCCGGCTGCGTTACGCACTGCTGCCTTACATCTACTCGCTCGCCGCGCAAGTTACGCTGGATGGCCGTGCGATGCTCCGCGCCGTGGCGCTGGATTTCCCCCACGACCCCGCGACGCATGTTCTCACGGATGAATTCCTTTTCGGTCCCGCGCTGCTCGTTTGCCCGGTGACGACGCCGATGTATTTCGGAAAAAATTCACAGCCGATCACGGACGTTGCCAAGAGCCGCGCCATTTATCTGCCCGCCGGAACTGGCTGGTATGATTTCTGGAGCGAAGAATTTCACGCGGGCGGACAAACCATCACTGCCGCTGCGCCGCTGGAAAAACTGCCGCTGTTCGTGCGCGCCGGTTCCATTTTTCCGCTGACGGAGCCGATGCAATTCGTGGATGAAATCGCCGATGCCCCACTGACGGTGAAAATTTATCGCGGCGCGGATGGCGCGTTTACGTTCTACGAAGATGCGGGCGACGGCTACGGCTACGAGCGGGGTGAGTTTGCGCGGGTGGAGTTTTCATGGAACGAAGCGCGCTGCGAACTGGTGGTTTCAAAACGGCTAGGCGACTTTCCCGGTCTCGTGCGCCGCCGCGAGTTGCGGCTTGAATTTATTTCTGCCGGGCGGAACGCGTCAAAGACTGTCGGGTATCACGGCGAGGAAGTTCGGCTGGTTGTCCCTTGATTTTATTGATGGTTTACAGGGAAACAACTTTTTGACAGGCAATCGCACTCGGTTATGGCAGCATGAGGGTCACTCGTCACATGAAGTTGAACCACACGTTCCGTCCCGGTGAAATCTGGCTGGATAATCAGGGTGTTCACATCAACGCCCACGGTGGCGGCGTGCTTTTCCACGGCGGCGTTTACTACTGGTTCGGCGAACATAAGCTTGCGGGCGAGGCAGGTAACGCGGCGCACGTTGGGGTTCACGTTTATTCCTCGCGTGAGCTTTGCAATTGGTGTGATGAAGGCATCGCGCTGGCGGTGAGTGACGATCCGCAAAGTCCCATCACGCGCGGCTGCATTCTCGAACGACCGAAAGTGATTTTCAATCCGCGCACAAAAAAATTTGTGATGTGGTTTCATCTGGAGCCGAAGGGTGGGGGATACGCGGGCGCGTTGAGCGGCGTGGCGGTGGCGGACAAGGTAACCGGGCCGTTTGAGTTTTTGCGCGCGTTCCGTCCGAACGCGGGCGTGTGGCCGCTGAATGTTGCCGAGGCGGACAAGCGCGAACTGGGCGCGGAGCAACTGGCGCAACTGAACGAAATGGATTTGGCCGGCGGGCCGAGGCCGTGGTATCCGCAGCAGCTTTTGTTTCGCCGCGATTTCACGGACGGCCAGATGGCGCGCGACCAAACGCTCTTTGTGGATGACGACGGCAGTGCGTATCACATCTACGCGTCCGAGGGTAATGGCACGTTGCATATCTCGCGGTTGAGCGATGACTATCTTTCGCCCGCCGGAAAATTTATCCGCGTGCTGCCGGGACGTTTCAATGAAGCCCCGGCAATGCTGAAGCACGGCGGAAAATATTTTTTATTCGCGTCGGATTGCACCGGGTGGTCGCCGAATTCGGCGCGGCTGCTGATGGCGGATTCCATTTTGGGAGAGTGGCAGGAGTTGGGAAATCCGTGCTTGGGTTCCGGCGCGCAGCTTGCGAACACGTTCGAGTCGCAGTCCACTTTCGTGCTGCCGGTGCAGGGCAGGCGCGACGCTTTTATTTTCATGGCGGATCGCTGGCGACCGCAGAACGCGCTGGCTGGGCGCTACGTTTGGTTGCCGATTGAATTTCAACACGGTATTCCGACCATCGCATGGCGAGACGAGTGGGGTTTGGATTTCTTCGACAAACATAAATGAAAACCAAAGCGATAAAAAAATTCCGGCAAATATTTTTTTCGGCGGCGTGCGCAGGTATCTGTCTTTCGACGGTCGCCCGCGCGGAAGTCACCAATGCCGCCACGCGCATCCAATGGTGGCGAGACGCGAAGTTCGGCATCTTCATCCACTGGGGGCTTTATGCCATTCCCGGACGCGGCGAGTGGGTGCAGTGGAACGAGCAGATTCCTGTCAACGAATACGCGAAGCTCGCCGACGAATTCAAACCGACGAACTTCACGCCCGATTCGTGGGCGACGCTCGCCAAATCCGCCGGCGCAAAATATGTCGTGCTCACGTCACGGCATCACGACGGGTTTGCGTTGTTCGACGATGGCACAAATCAATTCACCAGCGTGCAGTCGGCGGCGCACCGCGATTTCGTCGCTGAATATGTGAAGTCAATCCGCAGCGCGGGGTTGCGCGTGGGGCTTTATTACTCGCCGTTGGATTGGCGTTTTCCTGGTTACATCATGCCGGACTTGCAACGTCCCAGCGCCGAGGCGATGCGCGAGCAGTATCATCGGCAGATGCGCGAGCTGCTCTCTAATTACGGCAAACTCGACGTGCTGTGGTTCGACGGCGGCGAGACGGACTGGTTGAGTTTCAGCGGCGACTGGAAGGGCGCGGAGTGGAAGAAGCGTCCGAAGGAACAGCCTTACAAAGGCGGTTTCAGTTGGCAGCACGAGCAAGTCCACAAGCTGCTGCGCGAATGCCAGCCGGACGTCGTCATCAATGGCCGCGCCGACATGGCGGAGGATTTTCGTTCACGCGAGGGCTACGGTGCGCTGGGAAATTTTGACAGCCAGCATCCGTGGGAACTTTGCGTGCCGATGGCCGGCGCGTGGGGCTATCAGCCGAACCTGAAGCCGAAGCCGTTGAAGGACTATGTGCAGTTGCTCGCCAAGGTCGCCGGACGCGACGGCAACCTGCTGGTGAATGTCGGGCCTGACCGCAACGGCCGTGTGGATGAATCGCAGGCATCGCGCTTGCGGGAGCTCGGCGAGTGGCTCGG
>JBEEMY010000369.1:0-3307 GCA_041192415.1 Verrucomicrobiota bacterium
CAGCGCCGCCATGCGCGGCAGATCCAGATTAATTTTCACCGGTGGCTCTTGCGACAAATCGCGGGCGCGCTTGGCAATCTTGCTGGCCTCGTCGCCGATGCGTTCGAGGTTCTGCGAAATTTTCATCGCCACGGTGACGAGCCGCAGGTTGCTGGCGAGCGGCGCCTTCGTCAAAAGCTGGATGGCCAGCTCGTCAATTTCGATTTCATAGCGGTCAATCACGTCGTCATCCGAACGCACGCGCAAAGCGAGATCGTGGTTGCGCTGCATGAGCGACTGCACCGATTCATTGACGGCCTTTTCCGAATGGCTCGCCATCACCAAAAGTTTTTGGCGCAGGTTTTCAATGCCGGCTTCAAAATGATTTTCCATAAAATTAGTCCTGATTGAATTATCCGAAACGTCCGCTCACATAATCCTCCGTGCGCTTCTGCGACGGGTTGGTGAAAATTTTTCCCGTCGGCCCGAACTCCACCAGCTCGCCGATATAAAAAAACGCCGTCTGGTCCGAGATGCGCGCGGCTTGTTGCATATTGTGTGTGACGATGACGATGGTGAATTGTTTTTTCAAATCCAAAATTAAATCTTCCACGCGCGCCGTCGCGATGGGGTCGAGCGCGCTCGCCGGTTCGTCCATCAGAATGACTTCCGGCTTGATGGCAATGGCGCGGGCGATGCAAAGGCGTTGCTGCTGGCCGCCGGACAAACCGAGCGCGCTGGAGTGGAGCCGATCCTTCACTTCGTCCCACAACGCTGCGCCTTGCAAACTTTCCTCAATACGCGCGTCCAGATCCGATTTGGCTTTCACGCCGTGCAGCCGCAGACCGTAAGCGACGTTTTCGTAAATGGATTTCGGAAACGGATTTGATTTCTGAAACACCATGCCCACGCGCTTGCGGAGTTCGATTACGTCCACGTCCTTCGCATAGATGTCGTGCCCGCCAATTTTGATTGCGCCTTCGATGCGCACGCCGTCAATCAGGTCGTTCATCCGGTTGAGGCAACGGAGCAACGTGGATTTGCCGCAGCCGCTCGGCCCGATGAAGGCGGTAACGACTTTTTCACCGAGGTTGAGCGAAATGTTTTTCAGCGCCTTGCTCGCGCCGTAGTAGAGCGAGACATCCTCGATGGCGATGAACGGGGCGGCGGACGACGCTGGCGCGGTGGAAATATTTTCCTGCGGAGTCAGTTTTGGAATCAAAGTTTCAGCCATAACATGAAAAATTCTTGGTCAATTCAGCTCATCGCCCGCAATTTTTTCCGCACACGCGCGCGGATGATGATGGCGACGATGTTCAAAGCAAACGTCAGCATCAGCAACACCAGCACCGTCGCGTAAAGAATCGGGCGCGTCTGTTCGATGTTCGGCGACTGGGTGGACAGCACGAAAACGTGGTAGCCCAAATCCATAAATTGATCGCTCAAATGGCTCGGCAGCGACGCCATGTAATACGCCACGCCGGTAAAAAGAATCGGCGCAACTTCGCCGGCCGCGCGGCTCACGGCGAGAATGCCGCCGGTCATGATGCCCGGCAACGCCTGCGGCAAAACTATTTTGAGAATCGTTTCCAGTTTCGTCGCTCCGAGCGCGAGGCTCGCTTCGCGCAGGCCGGGCGGAATGGCTTTTAACGATTCTTCGGTGGCGACGATGACGACCGGCAGCGTCATCACTGCCAGTGTGAGCGAAGCCCAGATCAACGCGGGTTGCCCCCAGACGGCGCTGGTGTTGTGCAACACGGCATCCATGTTTTTGCCGACGAAGTTGATGAAGAAGCCAAGGCCGAATAAACCGAAGACGATGGACGGCACACCCGCGAGGTTGTTTACGGCGGCGCGGATGATGCGGGTGATGATGGACGTGTTCGACGCGTATTCCGTCAGGTAAATCGCCGTGATGACGCCGACAGGAATCACGAAAATCGTCATCACAATCACGCGGAACGCCGTGCCGACAATCATCGGCAGCACGCCGGTGGTTTGCGGATCGAAGAAATCTTTTTTGGGAATCGTCGAGACGAAATGCCAGGAGAGTCCGCCCCAGCCGTTCCAAATGATGTTGCCGAGAATCACGGCGAGGATGCCAAGAATGAACAGCGTCGCCAGACCGGTCAGGCCGCTGAAAAAGAACGACCAGAAATCAAACTTGTCCGCGCGGAAATGTTTGGTGGCAGGAGCGCTCATCATTTGCCCTCCAGTTTATTTTTGAAACGGTGGATGACGAAGTCGCCAATCATGTTCGAGAAAAATGTCGCGGCGAAGAGCAGCGCGCCGAGCATGAAGAGAATGCGATAGTGCGGTCCGCCGTTCACGGCCTCCGCCATTTCAGCGGCGATGGTCGTGGTGATGCTGCGCGCGGAATCAAATACGCTCCACGACATCACGCTCGCGGAGCAGACCATCAGCACGATCATCGTCTCGCCGATGGCGCGGCCAAAACCCAAAACAGCGGCGGCAAAAACTCCGGGCAACGCGGCGGGCAAAACAATCTGCCACGCGGTCTGCCAGCGCGACGCGCCGAGCGCGAGCGCGCCCTGCGTGTAAGCGCGCGGCACGCTGGTGAGCGCATCCTCGGCGATGGAAAAAATCACGGGGATAACGGCGAAGCCCAGCGCGATGCCCGCGACGAAGGCATTCAGCCGCGTCTCGTAGCCAAAAATCTTTTGCAACACCGAGGCCATGACAATCAGCGCGAATACGCCGACCACGACGGAGGGAATTCCCGAAAGCATTTCGATCATCGGCTTGACGATTTCGCGGACGCGCGGGCGCGCGAGTTGCGAAACATAAATCGCCGCGCCCACCGCAAGCGGCACGGCGAACAGCAATCCAATCAAAGTAATTTTTAGCGTGCCGACGAACAGCGGGATGACGTTGAACTTTTTGATTTGGCCAACGGGCTGCCAGATGTATTCAGGTTTGTCGTAGCCGGTCCACTGGTGGGCGTGAACCAGGTATTTTAATTCCGTTGTGTTAATGTGCGCGTCGGGGTCGTTGCGAAAATTTTCCGGGATTTCGTTTTGCGCCTCGACCTTCACATCCATGAGGGTCTTGATGGTTTCCTTGTCCATCGTTTTGAACTGCTCGGGCGTGAGTTCGAGGTAGGCCTGCAATTCGGCAGGCGTGTGTTGGTTCATCTCGTCGGGTGGAATGGGCTTCTGCACCAGCGCGGTGTTGACCTCGCCAAAAAATACCGGCAGCGCCTCGCGCGCGACGAACAGAAAAATCAGCAGCACCATCGCAATGGCTGAAAGCGAGACGAGGAAAATAAATTTTTCTGCTAGCCATTCCAGCGGACGCGCCTTGTGGC
>JBEEMY010000370.1:0-3301 GCA_041192415.1 Verrucomicrobiota bacterium
TCCAACGTCTGCAACAGCGGCGCGAGCAATGGTCGCGCGCCGCCCGTGCGTTCGGGATTGAACCGCAGCAACGCGCTCCGCAGCAAACGAGAGGTCGCATCCGCGCGTTCGGAATAACGGCCGAGCCAGAAAAAATTATCCGCGAGGCGCGACGGCAGATTATTTCCCGTGCGGCGCAGTTCGATGTTTTGATTCGTGCCGTGCAGCAAGGTGAATTCATCCACCGGCGTGGCCGAAGGAATCCAAGTATCCTTGCTGCTGCCACCGTGCTGCATCGAAATGAAACTGCCGCTGTGGTCCGGCGCGACGCGCACGAGCCCGCCCGGCATCACGACGTAACCGCCCTTGCCATCGGACACGAGAAAGACACGGAGGCTGATTGGCTGCGCCGCGAGCGAATCTTTATTCCACGACGGCGCGGTGGAAAGCTCCACGCGTTCCTGCGCCACGAACAAGTCGGGATCAAACTCGATGCGCCGCTTCAATTCCTCGCGCTCCACATCCGCGATTTTCAAGTGCGTGCGGAACGCGGGCTTCACGACCAGCTTGTCGAGATTCTTGAGAACGTGTTCACGCGCGGCTTTCTGCCCGCACCACCACGTTGCGACGGAGGGAAGTTTTAACGGTTCGCCGATCAAGTGGCGGCACAAGCCGGGAAGAAACGACATGAACGCCGGGCTTTGCACCAGCCCGCTGCCGAGCGCATTCGTGATGACAACGTTGCCTGCGCGCACGGCTTCGACCAATCCTGGCACACCAAGAATAGAGTCGTTGCGCAGTTCCAACGGGTCACAGAAATCGTCATCCACGCGGCGCAAAATCACATCCACACGCTCCAGCCCGCTCAAAGTTTTCAGGAAAACGTGATTGTCGCGCACCGTCAAATCCTGTCCCTCGGCCAACATGTAGCCGAGATAGCGCGCCAGATACGCCTGCTCGAAATACGTTTCGTTGTGCGGACCGGGTGTGAGCATGACTACCCGCGCCTTCTCGGCGGAACGCGGCGCAAGTTGCGCGAGCGAATTTTGCGCGGCGAGAAAAAATCCGGCAAGCCGGTGGACGTGATTATCGCGAAACGATTCCGGCAGGATGCGCGAGGTGACGAGCCGGTTCGCCAGCGCGTAGCCCGCGCCGGTCGGAATCTGCGTGCGGTCGGAAACCACCCACCAGCGTCCATCGGGCGAACGCGAAAGATCGGCGGCGTAGAAATGGAGGAAATTATCATTCGGCACGCGGATGCCGTGGCACGGCCGTAAAAAATCCGGCTGGCCAAAAACCAGCGCCGGCGAAAGCCAGCGCGAACGAATCAAATCCTGCGCGCCGTAGCAGTCGGCGAGAATTTTATTCAGGAGCGTGGCGCGCTGGATGAGTCCGGTTTCGAGCGTGCGCCATTCCTCCGGCGCGATGACGAGCGGAATCGGGTCGAGCTGCCACGGACGTTCCATCCCGCGCGGATCGCCATAGACGTTGTAGGTGATGCCGTGCTCGTGGACAAACCGCTGACACGCATCCGCACGCCGCGATAATTCCGAGGCACCGAATTCTTCCAGTTCACCGAGCAGCTTTGCGTATTGCGGAAAAATTTTGCCGTCCGCCGCGAGCAGTTCATCAAACGCGCCCGCGCTACGTTTATATCCCGACAACAATCCCTCCGGCGTCGCCTTTTTGGCGATGCTGGTTTCATCCGTCGCGGATTGAGATTGCGATTGTGACATCGGCGGTTGGTCGCGGTTACTGTCTCTATTTTCCGCGTCAGACATTGCGCAAATCCAGCGTAAAAGGAAAGTCGCCGTTCACATTTTCCGGCGGCGGCGTGAACTTGCCCTGCTGATGGCCGTGCCGGAAAAATCTTGCCAACCGCCGCGACTCGGCCTCGTAGCTGTTCACCGGAAACGTTTCTGAATTTCGTCCACCGGGATGCGCGACGTGATAAGTGCAACCGCCCAGCGAACGCTGGTTCCAGGTGTCGTAAAGATCGAACCGCAGCGGCGCATGCACGCCGATGGTCGGCTGCAAACAAATCGGCGGCTGCCACGCGCGATAGCGCACGCCCGCGACGCCTTCGCCATTCGTGCCGGTGGGATGCAGCGGCACGCGGTGGCCGTTGCAGGTGATGGCGAAACGGTCGCCGACAAGGCCTTTGGCTTTGACCTGCAAACGTTCGAGCGAGCTGTCCACGTAACGCACCGTGCCGCCGCCGCCGGGCTCTTCGCCGAGGACGTGCCACGGTTCGAGCGCGGTGCGGAGTTCGATCTGCAAATCGCGCTGCTCCAAGTCGCCGATGCGCGGGAAACGAAATTCAAAGTGCGGCGCGAACCATTCCGCCTGGAACGGATAACCGGATTCGCGCAGGTCGTTGATGACATCCTTGTAATCCGTTTCACAAAAATGCGGCAGCATCCAGCGGTCATGGATGTCGGTGCCCCAGCGCACGAGACCGTTTTGGTATGGCTCCTTCCAAAACTTTGAGACGAGGCCGCGCAGGAGCAGATGTTGCGCGAGACTCATGCGCGCGTCCGGCGGCATCTCAAACGCGCGCATCTCGACAAGCCCGAGACGGCCGGTGCTGCTCTCGGGCGCAAATAATTTATCAATCGAAAATTCGGCGCGATGCGTGTTGCCGCTGGAATCAATCAGCAAATTACGGAACAAACGATCCACGAGCCACGGCGGCGTCTGGCCGAACGCGCCGATCTGCCGGTCCATTTCTTTGAACGCGACTTCGAGTTCATAAAGCGAATCGTTCCGCGCCTCGTCCATGCGCGGGGCCTGGCTCGTCGGCCCGACGAACAAGCCGCTGAACATCCAACTCAACGACGGATGATTCTGCCAATACGCCAGCAGCGAGCGCAGCAAATCCGGCCGGCGCAGCACCGGCGAATCCTGCGGCGTCTCGCCGCCGAGGATGATGTGGTTGCCGCCGCCCGTGCCGGTGTGCCGGCCATCGAGCATGAATTTTTCCGTGCCGAGCCGCGTCTGCCGCGCCTCCTCGTAAAGCGTCGTGGTGCGCTCGACGAGTTCGTCCCACGATTTGCTCGGGTGCATGTTCACCTCGATCACACCGGGATCGGGGGTGACGCCGAGTTTGTTTATTCGCGGATCGCGCGGCGGCGTTTCGCCTTCAATGACGACAGGAAAACCGGTTTCGTGCGCGGTGTTTTCGATGCCCGCAATGAGATCCAAATAATCTTCCGAGCGCTCCACCGGCGGCATGAAAACGTGCAAGCGGCCATCGCGCGGCTCGACGCAAAGCGCGGTGCGTATAATCCACGGCGCGCTTTCGCCCGTCGCGGGTTTGCGA
>JBEEMY010000371.1:0-3293 GCA_041192415.1 Verrucomicrobiota bacterium
CGTTGTCTAATCGGAGAACCGCCGCGCTCGCCACGCGGTGCGCCTCGCCGCGCGCAACGGCATCGTTGGACGAAGTGATGACGAAATCCGCCGTGCCGTTCAGATACGGCAGCGCGCCGTGGCCGTGCGGCTTGAATACTGCGTATTCCGGCAGCAGCCCTTCCCAATGCGGTCCCGAAAACCAGTCCAGCACCACCGGCTCGCGTTCGGCGGCGGCGCGAAATTCGGCGGCGATGTCCGCAAACTGCGCAACGATATTTTTGGTGCCGACTTTTGGCTGCTGGGTGAGCGACCAAATTTTGCCCGTGTCCGCAACATCAGCGATGACCCGGCAGTGTTCGTTCAGGTGCCGGAACAGCGCCGGATAATGATCTGCCCACCAGTGGAACGTCTGCGGCAGCACAAAAAATTCCGCGCCCGCCGCGCGTTCCGCCGCGAATTGAATGAGCGCGGGCAGGTCGGCCACGGGATCATTGCCGGCATACGCGCCATCCGCTGTGCGTGGAAAATGACCAGCCTGCGCGGAAAATTTCAATAGCCGATCATCGCCGCGCGTCACCAGCAGCGCGACCGCCCGGCGCGGAATGTGCCGCGCGCAAAGTTTTTGCAGTCGCCCCGCCATCTCCTGATACGCCCGCTGTTCCGGCGTGAGTGCTTCGTGCGCCGTCTGTTCGGCAAGCTGCGTGCGGAGCGATTCCAGCCGCGCGGACTCGCGCGCGAGCACCGCCGCCCGCCGCGCCACTTCCTTCGTCAGGCTGGCGGTGGTGAACTTGGTTTTCTGCTTTCGCTTCACGGTTGGTTTCACAAATCAAACAGTTTTTTGGGGCTGGCCGCAAGCCGAGGCGGAACCAGCCAGTTGAAAAATAATTCCCAGATACTTGTTCTCCGCCGCGACCGGCAGCGCGCTCAGCCGCGCGGCGAACTGCGGATACATTTCCAGCCACCAACGCGCGCTGTGTGGCAACGCGAGAAACTGCGCGCCATTCTTCCGCGCGATTTCCAGTTGCGCCAGCGCCTCGGCATCGTCGGCTGGATGAAACCCGGCGTAGCGGCCCTGCGCGTCGCGGGGAAAATGTTCCGGCGCGCGCGCGGTGAACTTCAAAAGATTATCGTCGCCCTTGCTCACGACGGCGATCCGCGCGCCCGGCGGAGTATTTTTCTGCACGAACCCGTTCCACTGCGGCACGAATAATTCATAAGCCAGCGCGTCGAGGTCGAGTTGCTTCGCAGCAGTCAAATTGCCAGCCAACATTTTCGGCGCGTCAGCAAAGCCAGCTTCGCCGCACAACTGCGCGTAAAGATTGACGATCTCCGGCGCGACGGAAATTTTCGCGAGCTGTTCGCCGGTGAACCGCGTATGCCGCAATTCCGGCTTGGCCGTGGCGGCAATTTTATTTGTCTCTGCGTCGGAAATGTTCAGCCCGCAAAAATTCGCCAGCCGCTTCAGCGTGACGAGCGGCTGCGTAAAAAATTGTTCGTAGTGAACCACGAGGCGTTGCGAACGCGGCACATCCGCCAGCAAGCGTTCGTTGTAAGCGCGCCACAATTTCAAACCCAGTGCATACGACATCAGCCCGCGCCGCCGCAGCGAAAGTGCCACCTCCAGCGGATGCCGCACGCAGATGACCACGCGCGCGTCCGGCACCAACGCGAGCCAGAACGGCAGCAGCAAACTCGCGCGCGGATCTTTCCAGCCCCACGGCGCCGCGCGTTCGAGGTGGGCGTGAATTTCTTTCGCCCGTTCGCTCGGTGCAGGAAAATGTTCCGCCCAGCGCGCAGGAAATTCCGGCACGTTGTCCCAACCCCCGCCGAGTTCGTTGAGCAACGCGTCGTTGAGTTGCGTGACGGCGATGTTTTCCCAGTGGCCATCGGGATTATCCGGCGTCGCGCCGTGCAATTCATTTTCCGCACCGAGCCACAGCCCGCCCTGCCGCAGCAGATTCGCCGTGAGCGACGTGCCAGAGCGGTGCATCCCGCAGATGAAAACTGGTGCGGGTTCAGCCATGCAGTTTGTAAATGTTTCCCGTGTTGGTTTCCGACGTCACAAGCCGTGAATGAACCTTCAAAAAAATTGCGAACTCCCGGTAATGCTCCAGCCACCAGAGTGACGTTTGCGGGATGACCAGATGATCAAACTGTGGCGAAAGTTTTTCCAACGCCGCCACCGCTGCTTTCCCATTCGCCGGATGAAACCCCGCGTAACCGCCCGTCCGCGACTGTGGAAAATGTTGCGCCTTGCGCCCACCGAGTTCCAGCAGTGCGCCGTCGCCTTTGCTAACGACCAAAATTTTCGCGGAACGCGGAACGGTTTGTTGGACGAGTTGGCGAAGCCGGGTGCGAACCAGATTATTTTCCAATGTGGGCGAGGCTGTGGCCGCGCCGCCGAGTTCGGCCACGAGCTTCGTCATGTCGCGCGTGAGTCCGGCGAGCTGGCGGTTTTTCGCGGCGAGATTTTTTTCCAGCGCATTTTTGCGCCCCGCGTCAATCACCGCGAGTTCCGGCGAAACTTTCAGGTGCAGCGGAAACTGGCCTTCGTAATGCAATTCCAGCAAGCCGTCGGCGAGAAAAAATTTCAAATCATCCGGCTGCACTTTCGCGAACCAGCGACGGCGGTAGAGCGCGACATTCTTTTTATCGTGCTTGAAACGTCCCGGTGCCACCGACTCAAAATGTTTCGCCACGCTCTCCGCGCAGTAGTGAATCTCGTGTCCGCGCTCGCCGAGGCGCAGGCAAAAATCCACGTCCTCAAAGCCGTTTTGAAATTTCGTGTCAAAGCCGCGCGCGGCGGTGAAAACTTTTTTCCGCACGAGCATCGCGGCGGCGGTGACGATCTGGAAGCGGCGCGACTGGCTGACTGCCGGATGATTGGCGGGGAATCCGGTGTAGATGTGGCGTGGATACTTGTCCTGACAGACGATGACGCCCGCGTGCTGGACGGTGTTGTCTGGATAAAGCAGCTTCGCGCCAACGACGGCGGCCTTCGAGTTTTTCTGCGCGTAGTGTTCCAGCGCGCGCAACCAGCCGGGCTGCGGAATCGTGTCGTTGTTTAGGAATACTACAAACTCGGTGCGCGCCGCTTTTGCGCCGTCGTTGCAAGTCTTGGCGAAACCTTGGTTGGTCTTGTGCGTGATGACTTTGATTTTATCGCCGAATGCCGCGAGCATTTTCAACGTGCCGTCCGTCGAGGCGTCGTTCACCACGATGACTTCGCAGCCGCCGATACGCAGGACGGCGGCGAGACATTGCTTCGTCAGCGCCACGTTGTTGAACGCCGGGATGACAACGGTGGATTT
>JBEEMY010000372.1:0-3293 GCA_041192415.1 Verrucomicrobiota bacterium
GCGCTGATTTAGGGCGCAATGAAAGTCCATGCAAGAAAAAATTTTATCCCGAAGAAGTTTTTTGCCCGCTCAACGCTTCAATGATGGCACTTCAACTGATTTCGCGTCCGTCATCGCGTGGTCAGCGGGAAGATTTTCTCCGCTCCAAATTTTTTGCTGTGTCCACTTCGCAGCGGGCGCGCTCCAGAATTCATCGGTCGGCGGCAGGCCCAGCGGCAGCAGGCCGGCGGTGCACAAATACAAACTGCCGGTGGAAATGTAGCTTTCGCCGAGCGCGGGCTGATGACCGCAGAAACCGATTTGCAACCAGCCGTTCGCATCGAAAGTTCCCGTAGCTTCCATCATCCGGCGGATGACGGCGGTGAGCGCACAGCGGACTTGCGCCGGGGAAATCTTCTCCGTCAGTTCTCGCTGTAAAGAAATCTGCGCCAGCGTTTGAAACGCGCCGAAGCGATACGACATCGAACGCCCCATCAGCGGAAACGTCCCGTCCAGCGCAATGAAACGTTCCTGGATTTCGGCAAACCGTTTTGCCCGCGATAAAACAATTTTCTGCGCGGCGGAAAACCGCAAATCGTTTTTCGCCAATTTTTGCAGCACATCCAGCAGCATCGGGTGGATAACAAAGCTGTTGTAGTAATCGAAATGGAAAAATTCGCCGTCGCCGTAAGCGCCGTCGCCGACATACCAGTCCAGCATATCACGCACGCAATCCTCCAGCCGTTCCGGCAGGGTTGGCTCGCCGAATTCCAGCAGCGCGGCCTCGACCATGGCGCAGAACAAAACCCAGTTGCTCCCCTTGGGCCTGCCGATTTTCCGCGAAGACTTTAATGCGGTGATGATTTGCGATTTCACGCGCGGCTCCAGCGGCTCCCACAAAATTTTTGGCGCACGCAAAATTCCTTGCGCGAGAAACGCCGTGTCCACCAGCGCCTGCCCACCTTCGGAAAAATTCAGGAAATCTGGTGATGCCGGATCCGTTGCCGCGTCGAGTGAAGCTTGCGCGAGCTTGATGAATTCCTTTTGCAGTGTGAGTTCACCACCGGAAAGATTTTCCACCGCCAGCCACGGTGCGATGCCGCACAGCAGCCGACCAAACGCTTCGAGATGCGTGAACGGCGCGCGCTTGGCACCCGGCTGTTCCTCCACCGGCATTTTCTTTTTCAACCCACGACGCGAAAGATTTTCCAAAACCGGACGTGAAATTTTTTCAAGAACTGAAATCCAGTAACGTCGGTCATCGTCGGGCGCAGTAGTAACAATTTTATTTTCCGCTGCGTGCAACGGCAGGCCGGCGGCTCCGAGCGCGCCGAGCACGGCGGCAGATTTGAAAAATTCACGGCGCGTTTTCATAGGGGGAAATTTAGTAACCAAGAAACCAAGGAACAAAGTTAAGAAAAATCCAGACTTCGTTGCTTTGTTCCTTTGTTGTTCTATTTATTCGTCTCCGCCGCCACCGCTGGTGTTTTTCTTTTCCCAACTGCGCTTCGCTTTTTCCGGCAGGCTGGCGTCCACGCGGGCGTAATAGGTTTTTTCACCGAACATTTTGTTCACTGCGTGTTCTAGATCAATGGACGGCGTGACGCCGAAACATTCGTGCGTCTGGAGAAAAATCATCGTGCCTTCGGGGCGCATGAAGCAGAGGGTCAGCGGGCATTTGCCGGTGTGCGCGGCGGTGAGCTGCTGCACGCGCGCCATGTCTTCCGGCTGTAAGTGCGCGGTGTTCAGGCGCAAGTGGACGGCCTTCGTGTATTTCTTCGCGGCATCTTCCAGCGGCATGATGTCCTGCGGGAAAATCTTCGGACGATCTTCGCCGGTGCTGACTTCACCGATGACAAGGATGGCCTTGTTCACTTCCAGCAGCGGACGGAACTTGTCGTAATCGTTCATCACGAGCAGTTGCACCGAGCCGTCCAAATCTTCCAGCGTCACCATCGAATACGGTTTGCCAGATTTTTTGGAGACGCCATGCGTCACGGCGGAAATCATCCCGCCGATGCGCGTCATGCTGCGGTTCGGCACCTCGGCGAGCTTGGCGGTGTTGTGCAGCGAAAATTTTTCCAGCAGCGGCACGAGCGGCGTGAGCGGATGGCCGGTGACGTAGAAGCCGAGCAATTCTTTTTCATGCGCGAGCAGTTCGTGCTGCGGCCATTCGGGCAGATTGGAAATCGCCTCCGGCATGGCGGGCGCTTTTTCTTCCAGCGCACCAAAGAGCGAGCTTTGGCCCTTCTGCTTATCCGACAAAATGCTCGCCGCGCGTGACAGCGTGCGCTCAATCTGCGCCGCGAGCGTCGCGCGCGTTTGCCCGAACGTGTCGCACGCGCCGGTTTTGATCAATGCTTCCAATGGTTTCCGCGTGAGCGTGCGGCCGTCCACGCGTTCGCATAAATCGGAAAGCGATTTGAATTTTCCGCCTTCATTGCGCGACTTCAAAATGACTTCCACTGCGCCTTCGCCCACGCCCTTGATGGCCGCGAGACCGAAGCGGATGCGTTGTGGAGTGCGGGCATCCTCGCCTGCTGCAACGCTGCCAGTCACGGAGGCACCAGACTTCTTTTGAGTGCCCGGCGGTGCGGATGTTGCAGCGCCCGAGACGGGCGCACTCCGCTGCGCCGGGGCGAAATGAACACTGCTCTCGTTCACGTCCGGGCCGAGAACTTCCACGCCCATCGCCCGCGCTTCGGCGATGTATTCGGAAAGTTTTTCCGTCGCGGCCATGTCGTTCGTCATCATGGCGCAGTAGTATTCCACCGGGTAGTTCGCCTTCAGATACGCGGTCTGATACGCGACGATGGCATACGCGGCGGCGTGCGACTTGTTGAAACCGTAACCGGCAAATTTTTCCAGCAAGTCGAAAATCTGGTTCGCCTTGGTTTTTGAAATATTATTTTTCTCATGGCAGCCCTTCACGAACGTCTCGCGCTGCTGTTGCATTTCCTCGACCTTTTTCTTGCCCATCGCGCGGCGCAGCAAATCCGCACCACCGAGCGTGTAGCCCGCGAGCAACTGCGTCGCTTGCATGACTTGCTCTTGATAAACAATGACACCATAGGTTGGTTTTAAAATGGTTTCCAGCTCAGGAAATGGGTATGCAACATCCGCTCGCCCATGTTTACGGTTAATAAAATCTTCAACCATGCCTGACTCTAAAGGGCCTGGACGGAATAATGCGACTAAGGCAATGATGTCTTCAAAAGTATCTGGTTGGAGCTTTGCAATTAAGGACTTCATTCCACGTGATTCAAGTTGGAAAACTGCGGTTGTTTGGCATTTTTTAAGCAGTGCAAAACTCG
>JBEEMY010000373.1:0-3286 GCA_041192415.1 Verrucomicrobiota bacterium
GCCGAGCAGCTCGGGTTTGGCTGGCTCACCCGCCGCGACACGCGTGACGAGCGCGAGCAGTTCGTCCGCTGCGCCATCGAGTGAAATTTCGCCGGTAAGCACCCGGCCCGCGTTGAAATCCATGTCCTCGATCATCCGCTGATACGTCTGCGAGTTGCCGGTAATCTTGATGAGCGGCGCGACGGGACTGCCGATGACGCTGCCGCGCCCGGTGACGAACAGCACGATCTGTGCGCCGGATGAAATCAAATCCATGATGCCTTCGCTGTCGTTCGGATTCGTGTAGCCGAACTGCATGAAGTGCGCGTCCGGCACGCTGTCCATGATCCACAAGCCCGGTCCGCGCGGTGCTTCGGCCACCTTGATGACGCCTTGAATCGGACGCGAACCGCCTTTCACAAACGCGCCCATGCTTTTCTCTTCAATCGTCGTGAGTCCGCCCGCGAAATTTCCCGGCGAGGCGGAGAACTGCCGCACTTGTCTGCAATAATTTTCCGCCTTGTCATACGCAGTGGTCAATTCCTTGCGCGCCGTTTCGTTCGCCGCGCGCGCTTCGAGAATGTTCCGCAGGCCGATCATCTCAACAGTTTCCTCGAACACCGCGCTTCCACCCGCGTCTACGAGCCGGTCAAAAAATGCGCCGACGACCGGATTGCCCGCGAGTCCGCTCGTGCCATCCGAGCCGCCGCATTCGCAGCCAACGGTCAAATCCGCCAATGACATCGGCACGCGTTTCACTTCGGAAATTTCCTTTCGCAACTGTGCGAGAATTTCTTTGCCGCGCGCGATGCTCTTGCTCGTGCCGCCCGCGTCCTGGATGAAAAATGAATCCGCTGGGCGACCAGACTTGCGCACGACCTCCGCAATTTTCCCCGGCTGCGTGTATTCGCAACCCAGCCCAACGGACAACACTGCGCCGACATTCGGATGCCGCGCGAGCGCGAGCATCAGGCGGACGGCGTATTGATTATCGTAACAGCCCGGAAAGCCGATGACGTGCGCATCCGTCTCGCCTTGCGCGATGGCATGCGCCACGAATTGCGCGCACTCGACGGTGTAGATGACGAGCACCAGATTGCGGATGCCCTTGCGTCCGTCGGCGCGCAAAAACCCTTCCCACGTTGGTAAAATTTTATTCATAGACCGTGTCGGTAGGTGCGCCGGAGTGAAGGTCAAGCGTGCCAGAACGCTCATCCAAATCGCTCGCGAGATTGTGCAGATGCACCCACGAGCCACGCGGAATCGCCTGCGTCGCATGGCCGATGCGGACGCCGAATTTCACGACAGCTTCGTTCGCTGCGATGTCGCGAATGGCAAGCTTGTGACCATGTGAAATTTTTTCGTGCGTGGAAATCTCAACGCACGCTGCGCCGGAAATCTCAACGACGCCGGATTGAACATCGTCAATCAGCGTGGCGACGTTGTCCTGCGGTTGGATTTGGAAAGCGCGGGGCTTCATTTAAATCTTGGTGGTCTTGTGCTCCACGCAAGTGCGGTCAATCGCGTCCCAATCTAGTTCCACGCCGATGCCAGGATTTTGCGGGACGTGCGCGATGCCGTGTTTATCAATCGGATATTTATCCTTCATCGGAAAGCGGAACGGCTCTTCGGGGATGAGCAGCTCGAAAAACTCGCAATTCTTGATGGCGCAACTGACGTGCAGATTTGCCATGTCCATGAAGCCCATTGTCGTGCAATGAATCTCGCAGCGCATCCCGTGCGCTTCGGCGAGATGCGCGATCTTGAGCGTGCCAGTCACGCCCGCCTTCCACGAAACGTCGGCGCGCACGATGTCCACGGCGTTGAACTGAATTGCCTGCGCCACGCCCCACGGCCCGCCACGCGTGGTTTCCGTGCCGGCGATGGGAATATCCAACGCGGCGCAGAGCTTGGCGTATTTCGCGAGTTCAAAATCGCGGAACGGTTCCTCGAACCAGTGGTAATTCAATTTCTCCAAATCGCGGCCGACGCGGATGGCTTCTTCAAGCGAATAGTCCGCAACCGGATCGGTCATCAAAACATAATCGTCGCCAGCAGCTTCGCGCAGTGCGCGATGAATTTCCATGTCTTTGCGCCACGGGCCGGGCGGATGCGCTTTGTAGGCGGTGAAGCCGCGCTTTTTGTAGGCGCGGAGTTGCTTCACATAATCCTCCGTCTTGGCCATGAACAAACTACTCGCGTAGGTCGGCAGACTCGTGCGGCACGCGCCGATGAATTGATACAGCGGCAGTCCCGCGTCCTGCGCGGCGAGATCCCACAGCGCGACGTCCACCGGGCCGGGCAGATAAACGGGAAAGAAAGCCAGATGCCGATCAATCGTCCAAAGTTCGTGCCAGATGGCTTCGCGTTCCGTCGGCGAACGGCCCATGACCACAGGCGCGATGGTCTCATGCAAGTAAGCCTGCGTGACGATGCTCGAACGCGCCGCGAGCGCCGTGGCGTGTCCGGTGAGTCCGGTGTCGGTGGTCAGCTTCAGCACGACCACGTCCCAATTCATCGGGCTGCGACCGGTGCGCGAGGAATCGAACAGCGATTCTTTCCGCTGACAACGCCAAGTTTCGAACTTCGTGATTTTCATTTCACAGGATGCCAAATTTCTTGAATGCTGCCGTCGCCGTCATGCCGCCTTCGATGGCTTTGCGGACGACTTTTTCGCCGCGAGCTTTTTCCAGCGCGCGGGTGATGACTTCCACTTCAACTGCGCGCGGCACGATGACCACACCGTCCAGATCGCCGAAGACCAAATCGCCCGGCTGAATCCACACGCCGCCGATTTCAATCGGGCAGCGGAAATCGGCCACCGCCGTGCGCACGGAGGAGTCCTGCGCGAAACGCCCGCGGCTGAACACCGGCCAGTTCTGTTCGAGGACTTTCGGCGTGTCGCGATGAAATCCGTCCACCACCGCGCCGACTGCGCCGCGCGTGCGCGCCGTGGCGGTGAGCAGTTCGCCCCAGTAGGCGCAACGCATGTCGCCGCCGCCGGTGATGTAAACTTCGCCGGGTTTTAAATCATCCAGCGCCTCGGTGAGCAGGCCGAACGGTTTTTTCTGCGGGCCATGCACATCAATCATCAACACCGGCATCGCGCGTCCGGCCAGAATCATGGACTCGCGCATCGGCTGCACCGGCTGGGGCAGGAACTGATGATACTTGCCCAGCGCATCGAGGATGTCGCCCACGACCGGCGTGTAAAGCTCGGCGCGGATCAAATCAAACAGCTCGGCGTCATTGCGCCACTGCGCCTTGAAAGATTTTTTGGACGGGCGTTTCATGGGGAAATTGTAAG
>JBEEMY010000374.1:0-3283 GCA_041192415.1 Verrucomicrobiota bacterium
AAATTCAACGCTGAAAAATTATGAGCAACGATCCCAAAGAACCTTTGCTGCTCGATCATGAATACGACGGCATCCGTGAACTCGACAACAATCTGCCGCGCTGGTGGGTGTGGTTGTTTTACCTCTGCATCATCTACGCCGCGATTTATTTGGTCTATTACCACGTCGCCATGGCCGGCGACTTGCAGGCCGCCGAATACGAAAAGGAAATGAAGGCCGGCCAAGTTATTAAAGCGGCCGCAATGGGTAATTTTGAATCCGGCATCGCCACCCTGCAACCGTCCACCGCCAACGTCGTGCTGGAAAATGGCCGTGCCGTCTATGGCAAGTTCTGTGCGCCGTGTCATCGCGTGGACGGCGGCGGCCTCGTTGGCCCGAACCTCACCGATGATTACTTCATGCACGGCGCGAGCTACGCCGACAGCGTGAAAATCATCTGGGACGGCGTGCCCGCCAAAGGGATGATCACTTGGAAAACGGTTTTGAAGCCGGAAGAAATCCAGGCGGTGTCCAGCTACATCTACACGTTGCGCGGCGCGAAATTGGAGAAGCCCGGCAAACTGCCGGAGAATCAACAGCCCGCGAACGCCGTGCCGGTGAAGAGCTTTGAATGAAAATATGAAAGCGAAAATCTCCCTCACCCTGACCCTCTCCCAGCCGCTGGGAGAGGGAACAGCCGCTGGGCAATTTTCTCTTCGCCACGTCATCCAACCAGCTTCCGCGTTCAATTTGCCAGAAGACTGGGAACGTTTCTCCCTCTCCCGGCGGACGGGAGAGGGCCGGGGTGAGGGTTTCGTAAAAACTAACTTTGATTTTTTTGTTTGAACACCGAGCCGACATCGTCCCCCAAAAAGGCAACTGACGAAACCAAATCGTCCGCGCAGGAAGTTGACTGGTCAAATTTCCGCGACCACATCGCCACCGCCGAGCGCGACGGCAAACGCAGGTGGGTTTACCCGCGCCAGGTGGATGGAAAATTTTTCCGGCGGCGGACATGGTTCAGTTGGTTGCTCATCACCATCATGTTCACCGGGCCGTTCATCACCATCGGCGGCAATCCGCTCCTGCTGCTGAACATCGTCGAGCGCAAGTTCGTCGTGCTCGGCCAGATTTTCTGGCCGCAGGACATGATCATCTTCGCCGTCACGGTGCTGATCGCTTTTGTCGGCATCTTTGTTTTCACCGCCGCGTTCGGGCGTTTGTGGTGCGGCTGGGCGTGTCCGCAAACGGTGATGATGGAAATGGTCTTCCGCAAAATCGAATACGCCATCGAAGGCGACGCACACGAACAGCGCGCCTTGAACGCCGCGCCGTGGACCGGGAAAAAAGTTGCGGTTAAATTTTCCAAGCACGCCATCTTCTACGCGCTCTCGTTTCTCGTCGGCAACGTGCTGTTGAGCTACATCATCGGCTGGCAGGCGCTTTACCAAATCATCACCGCTCCGCCCGCGCAGCACCTCGTCGGCTTGAGTTTCATGGTTGCCTTCTCGCTGTTGTTCTACGGCATCTTCGCGCGTTTCCGCGAACAGGCCTGCACGTTTGTCTGCCCGTATGGCCGGCTGCAATCGTTGTTGCTCGATGAAAACTCCATCGTCGTCGCCTACGATTACAAGCGCGGTGAAAAGCGTGGCCCGCTCAAGCGTGAACAAAAATTTGGCGAGCGCAAATTCGCCGGCTTTGGCGATTGCGTGAGTTGCAACCAGTGCGTTGCCGTCTGCCCGACCGGAATCGACATCCGCAATGGCACGCAGATGGAATGTGTCCACTGCACCGCCTGTATGGATGCGTGCGATGGCGTGATGCGCAAAGTCGGTTCGCCGCTGGGCCTCATCCGTTACGCGTCGCTCAACGGCATCGAGCGCGGCGAAACCTTGCGCATCACGCCGCGCATCATCGGCTACTCGGCGGTGCTGCTCGCGCTCGGCACGTTGCTCGCGGTGCTGCTGCTGACGCGTTCCGACGTGGAGGCCACGCTGCTCCGTGCGCCCGGCTCGCTTTTTCAGCAGATGTCCGACGGCCATTTCAGCAATCTCTACACCGTGCGCATCGTGAACAAAACGTCGCGCGCGCTGCCCGTGGAATTGCGCCTGGAAAATCCGCGCGGCGATTTGCGCGTGATGGGTGAAGGCAATCTCGCCGTCGCGCCGCAAAAGGCGTTTGAAGATTCCATCCTCATCGAACTGGACAGATCCGTGATGAATTCCGGGACGACGCCGCTGGTGCTGGGAGTTTATTCCAACGGCAAGAAATTACAGACGCTCAAGACGGCCTTCATCGGGCCGAGGAACTGAACTGTGAAACTTTTAATTTATGAAAACCAAATTCAATCTCTGGCCGCTGGGCATCGTGCTCGTGTTCGTTGTCTTCATCGGCGGCATGGCGACGGCGGTGGTCATCGCCTCGACACACCGGGATCCGCTCGTCACCCAGAATTATTATGAGGATGAGTTGAAGTTTCAGAGCCAGATTGACGGCCTCGCTCGTGCCGGAAAAGTTGGCGCAGCGATCACCTACGAAGCCGCGCCGGGGCGCGTCACCTTGAGTTTGCCCACCGTGCAACTCGGCCAGACGTTTTCCGGCACGCTTGAATTATATTCCTCGGTTGATCCGAAAGCCGACCGGGAGTTTCGTTTGGAACCGCGCGCTGACGGAACCCAAACGCTGGACGTTTCCAAACTGGCCGCCGGTTCCTGGACGGTGCGCGCCAAATGGAACGCCGCCGGCGAAACTTATTTTCTGGAACAGAAAATTAAAATCTAACTAACTAAAAAATTGGCCACAGATTTTCACAGATGAAACACAGATAAAAAAGCCGGACGAAGATCACGCGATTAAAATTCTTATCTGTGTTTCATCTGTGCCCATCTGTGGCTGAATAAAACTTTGAAATGGACTACGTTCTCGCCATCACGCTCGGTTTGCTCGGCAGCCTGCACTGCGCCGCCATGTGTGGACCGCTGATGCTCGCGCTGCCCGTGCCGCCCGGCGGGGCCGGGCGGTTTGTCGCGGGACGATTGATTTACCAACTCGGACGCATCACCACTTACGCGCTGCTGGGCGTGGTTGCCGGACTGGTGGGCAAATCGATTTTCCTCATCGGCGCGCAACGCTGGCTGACGATTGCGCTCGGCGTCGCAATTTTTATTGGGTTTTTTCTCTCCAAAAAAATCGCGCTCGCCGCGTCCGTTGCGCGGCTCGTCGGCAAATTGAAAACGGCGATGGGCGCGCAACTCCGGCAACGCAGCTTCCGCTCGCTGGCGCTGCTGGGAATGTTGAACGGCCT
>JBEEMY010000375.1:0-3282 GCA_041192415.1 Verrucomicrobiota bacterium
TCGTCTGCAAATGCCCGAGCCAGAACATGAACTTCGGGCCGAGATGTTCGCGCAGATGCAACAACTCCGGCAGGCCGATGCTCGACGCCGCCACGGCCACCCACGCCACCAGCAGCCAGCGGTTGATGGCGGTGAACTGCCGCGTCTCATGCCGCAAATTTTCATCCGGCAGCATCGCCCCGAGTTGTTTCAAAACGATGTTGAGGTTGAACACGAACACCAGCGCGGACAGCACGAGCACAAAAATCGCCGCCTGAAAAAATGGCTGCCCCGGCATCCGGCCAAACCAAAATAAAAACGGACAGAGACCGAGGTTCACCAGCGCCGGCAACAACGCGCGATCCAGCGCCGCGCGCCAAGGCCGCTCCTGTTTTTGAAACGCGGTCAACTGCCAGAGGCCGAAGAGCAGCAGCCCGTTCAACACCAGCACCGGCAGCGAGCCCAGCGGCCGCAGCAAATCTTCCTTGGCCGTCTCCACGCTCACGATGAGCCACGCCGGCAGACCCCAGAACAACGCCGACAAACCGCGCGCGAGTTTACCGAGCGAGCGGAGCAGTTGCGGATCGGGCGAGGTCATGGAACGGGAATTATGAGGGAAGAAGGTTGCCGGAAGAAACAAATTTCATTCCGGCGACAACTTTGGACACTACCATTCCTTGACCGCGATTGACGCTCGCGTTTTTTTTGTTAAATTGTCAGGCCTTTTATGAATCGCAATCCGCACGTCGCAATTGTCGGTGCCACGGGAGCCGTGGGCATCGAGATGATCAAGACTCTGGAAAAAAGAAAATTTCCCGTGGGTCAACTCACCCTGCTCGCGTCCGCGCGCTCGGCGGGCAAGAAATTAAAATTTCGCGGCAAGGCGATTACCATCAAGGAACTCACCAAGGATTCGTTCGCGGGCGTGGACATCGCGCTGTTTAGCGCGGGCGGCGGTATCTCGCGGGACTTTGCGCCCATCGCAGTCAAGGCCGGTTGCGTGGTGGTGGATAATTCCAGCGCGTTTCGGCAGGACAAAAACGTGCCGCTCGTCGTGCCCGAAATCAACGCGGCGGACGTGAAGAAACATAAAGGCATCATCGCCAATCCGAATTGCACCACGGCGATCACGCTGATGGCGTTGTATCCGTTGCATAAAAAATTTGGCGTGAAACGGATTTTTGCTTCGAGCTATCAGGCGGTTTCTGGAACCGGCGCGCAGGCGATTGAAGAATTGAAGCGCCAAGTCGGCCAAGTCGTCGCGGGCAAAAAGGTGACGAAGGAAGTCTATCCGCACCAGATCGCCTTCAACGTGTTGCCCCATGTGGATTCATTTCTGCCGACGGGTTACACGAAGGAAGAAATGAAGATGGAAAACGAAGGCCGCAAGATTATGCACCACGAAAAATTTCGTGCGAGCGTGACCTGCGTGCGCGTGCCGGTGTATCGCTCGCACTCCATCGCGGTGAGCGCGGAATTTTCCAAGCCCATCACCGTGGCCGCCGCTCGCGCGGTCTTGAAAAAAGCTCCCGGCCTCGACGTGGTGGATGAACCGGAGAATAAAAAATATCCGATGCCGCTAAATACTTCCGAGCAATACAACTGTCAGGTCGGGCGTATCCGTTTGGATTGCGCGTTGGATAACGGCCTGTGTTTTTGGGTCAGCGGTGATCAATTGCTCAAAGGCGCGGCGCTGAACGCGGTGCAGATCGCGGAAGAGTTGCTAAAGTAACTTTCCAGTTACGAATTCATTGAACGTCCGCCGGAGTGTGATAACTTCGGCGGACTTTTCATGAGCAGACACAAACAACGGGAATCCGGGCAGGCAGCGAATAGTTTTCAATTCACGCTCGCGGGACTCATCCTCTTCAGCCTCGCGCTGATGGGCGGTTCATCATTCATCACCTGGAAGCTGGCGTCGCGGGGAGCCGCCCGCACCGAACCCTACGCGGTGGACACCAAAGACAAGTCCGCCACTGTGCGTAGCGGCGCTTGGGGCGCGCTGCTCACGCGCGACATCGAACTACAACGCCCGGCGGAATACCTCACGGACGAAGTCACTTTGCTGAAGCCGGAAATCTGGACATTCACCGGTATGCGGCCCGAGGCGGTGAAGCAGTTCTTCGCAACCAACGGAGTTTCCGCCGCGCAAATCGCCGAGGCGTTCGCGCCGGGAAATGTTTCCGAGCCAGACTCCGGCACGGAGCTGAAGCCTTCGGAAAAATTTCTCACCTCATTCGCGCCGGAGCAGCGCAAGAAACTCTACCTCGCGCTGGCGGGCACGGGCGTGAACTTGTATCTGGATTTCCCCTACATTTTTCCGGGCAACGATTTCGCCGACATCTGCGGCAGCGGCCAGTTGCTGCCGGAAGAAGTGGCGTTGCTCAAACAACTCGTCTATCCGAACGGCACGGCGCAACAGTTGTCCGACTACCCGTTTCTGCTGGGAAAAATTCCCACGCTGGAGCGGCGCACGAAGGTGACGCAGGCATTGTCCCGTCAGTCCGCCGTGCTCGCGCGCCTCGCGGTGCAGCCGGACACAGACATCGACAAGATCGCCAGCTACTGGGGCAACGTGCCGAACGTTCGCTTCACCAACATCCGCCCGCTGATGGAATCGCTCAAGCAACTGCCCGAGGGTGGCAGCATGAGCCTGCTGTATTTCCTGCCCAAATTTGCCCGCGAACGGCTTTACACTTTTCCGCTCCCGGCACAGGCCGGCGAGCCGACGATGGACTGTCATTGGACAACCTTTAATTTTTTCAACGAGACGCCGGACAACCGTTTCAACGACCCCAGCTACGCGGTGCAATTCATCCGTAAAAATTATTACCAGATCGCCGCGCCCTCGCAGTATGGCGACATTCTGCTGCTGATGAATGAAAAACAGGAGGTGAAACATTCCGCCGTGTTCATCGCAGATGACATCGTCTTCACGAAGAATGGAAACAACTACCGCCAGCCGTGGATGCTGATGCGGATTCCGGATTTGCTGGCGACCTATCCTTCCACGCCGCCGATGCGGGCGGTTTATATGCGGCGCAAGACGGAGTAGAAACTTGGCGGGAAAAATTACTTCGCGCCCGCTTCTTTCATGTAGGCGCTGGACACCTTGATGTTCGCGGCTTTGGCGATGTCCATCACGCGCACGAGCTGACCCCACGGCGCAGCTTTGTCCGCACGCACGGCGAGGCGGGCGTCGCCGCCGGTGGCGCGGGCTTTTTCCGCATCCAGAATCAGCCGTCCGCGCAACTGCTCCGGCGTGACCACGTCGCCCGCAATCCCGTAACGCAACGCGCCGCT
>JBEEMY010000376.1:0-3279 GCA_041192415.1 Verrucomicrobiota bacterium
AATAACCAAAGAGAAAGTTTTGAAAAGTTGTTTGTGATAGATTGGCTTTTGTGGAGGGTAGAATTTTCAGCAGATTTATAAAAAAAGGAAGGAAGTCGTCTTAAAGCACAACTTCCTTTCTTTACTAATGATTAAAACAATTTCTCTTGCGGTGGTTTTGCACCTGCCAAACGAATATAAACAGTTGTTTGTCCTCTGTGATGCGTTTGATGCTCAAAACATTTTGCTAATGCCATTCCCTTTGTCATATCAAAACGACCAAAAACTTTAATCGTTTCATTCAATTGAGCAGGAGTCATTTTTTTGATGCCGCTGATAACAAAATCATAACCATCCATTACCAATTTCGTGACATTTGCTTTTGAAATATCCGTAGTTTTCTCTGATTCTCCTTGACCAACGGGGCTTTTTTCACCAGTTGCTGCTGCCAGTCTGGCGTGAATTTTTTCCAGTCGGCGATGCGGTGCTGGCCTTCGGGAATGGAAATCAAAGTGCAGTCCACGTTCGCAGCCTGAAGCGCCTTGGTAAAATTTTCCGTCTGGCCAAATGGCACGGTCTTGTCCGCGCTGCCGTTGATGAGCAGGAACGGCGGCAGGCCAGGCACGACGTAAGTGAGCGGAGAATTTTCCTTCAGCACCACGCGCACGTTGTCGGTGATGTTACTCGATTCATAGCCAAAAAGATTCCGCATGGAGATGCTCAAGCCGCCGCGCCGTTCGTTGTCGGCCACGAGATCCGTCGGCGGCGCGAACGCGGCTACGGCCTGCACGCGCGTGTCCAGTCCGGCGCGCACGCCGGCCAGCGTCACGAGTTGTCCGCCCGCAGAATAGCCAAGCAGGGCAATGCGCTCCGGGTCGCCCTTGTATTCCGCCGCGTGCGCCTTCACCCAGCGAATCGCCGTCTGCACGTCATCAAAACACGCGGGCCAACGGTTCGTCGGCGCGAGGCGGTAGTTGATGGTGAACCAGCAAAAATTCGTCGCGACGGGCGCGAAGACGGGAACGATGTCGCCTTCCTTGTCACCCGCCATCCAACCGCCGCCGTGGACAATCAGCACCACGGGAAATTTTCCTTCGCCCTTCGGCGCGTGCGCGTCGAGAAATAATTTCTGTCCGCCCGCCTCGCCGTATTCGATATCGTATTTCGTCGCGGCAATTGTCGAATCAAGCGGCTTCACGGTCGGATTCCAGCCGTCCGCGCCGCCGAGAACTTTTTCCGGTGTGATTTTTTTTGCGTCATCAGCGGAAAGCTGTTTGACCCAATCCGGCCGGTTCGTCGGACTCGCGCCATCGCCCGTGGAATTGAATTCCGCATAGCGCGCCGTGGTGTGGGCTTCGGGCTTCTTCCAATCGTTCCAACCTTCAGGCCGCACCACGTCAGACATTTCGCAGTTCAGATAAATTGTGCTCGCGTAAATCCGCCACGGACGGCCAAGAAACGTTTTCACGCCCGGCTCGCCGGTAATTTTGCAGTGCGAAAAAATGTAGCCGAACGGAACATCCACCGGCGTCGAGGCGGCAGTCAGGTAGCCGTCGCGCAGGGAATGGATTTCGCACTTCTCAAACCACGCCGTCGCCGCGCCAAAAATAAAATCCACATGGCCTTCGACGTAGCAGTTCTCAAAATACTGCCGCCCACGGTTGATGAGAATGGTGTCCTGCCAGCCAAGGAAGCGGCAGTTGCGGAACGCGGCGCGGTCGCCATCTACGCGAATCGCCAGAGCTTGCCCGACCGGCCCGGCGGAATTTTCAAGGGTGAGGTTCTCGGCGGTGAAATCATCCGCATCAATCGTCGTCGAGGGAGTTTTGAAAGTGCCAATCGGCTTGCCTTCGGCGTTGGTGATGCCGGCGTAAAGATTAAACGACAGCACCGTGTTCGTCGCATTGTCGCCAACGAGTTTGAAAAATCTTTTCTCCCGCTGGAGGTAGATGAGTTCTTTGTAAGTGCCGGGCGCGATGTGGATGACGACGGGATTTTCGCGCGTGCCCATCGGCACGGACATGATCGCGGACTGGACGGAAGCAAGCTGTGCCGAGCCATCGGCGGCGACGAAGAGATTGGTCTGGGCGAAAAGTTTTATCGTGAAAAAAATGAGCGCGGCGGAAAAAATCTTTGGCTTCATGCGGCGAGGTTAAAGCAAACCGGCAGCGTGAACCAATGGGAAAAGTTTTTGAATGATTGCAACTCCGTTGGCGGATTAGGCACGCAGAAAAAAGCCAAGGCAAAGAATCAAATGGTCGGGGTGGGGAGATTTGAACTCCCGACCTCTTGCACCCCAAGCAAGCGCGCTAGCCGGGCTACGCTACACCCCGAACCATTGGAGCGCGGATAATAAACATTCGCCGCGCAGATTCAATGCCCGATTTGTAAATTACTTTTTCAAGCCCAGCGCCCACTCGATGCCGCCGAGGACGTGCGCCTGATACGCCTTGGCAATCTCCACGGAATTTTTGCGGTCTTTCATGGCCGGGTCGGCATCAATCACGTCTTCGCGATGGCCGAGCGAGGTGTAGAACACTTTGCCCGCGCCAAAATCTTTGCACCACGCCACGCCGAAATGCCCCGGCTCCTTCGTGTTCGGATGTTTGTCCATCACGAGCAGTTCGTGGAGCTTGGCCGCGTCGTAATTTTTGAACTGATAGATTTCCTCCAGCGAAACGCTGAATGATTTTCCAAGCATCGCCGTGGCCGGATGCGCGGCGTCTTGGTTCAGACATTCCACGCCCACCTGCGGCCCGTGTTGTTTGAATTCGCCGCCAATCATCTCGACAAATTCCGGCCAGCCGTGAAACGTGTCGCTCGCGGAATGAATCCCGATGAACGCGTGCCCCGCCTTGATCCAGTCGAGGAAGCCCTGTTTGTCGGGAATCGGCAGATCACCCGTGGTGCTGGCGAACACGATGCCGTCGTAATTTTTCAACGACTCGGGCGACAGTTTTTGCAGCGCGGTTTTCAAAGCCTCCTGCCATTTCGCCTCGGCGACCACGAACGCCGCCTGTTCGTTGACGTATTTTTCCTCCGCGATGTTGTGGGCCTCCTTGACCGATTCCAAATCATCAATCTTGAACGGCGCGGGTTTTTTGGGCGCGGTCGGTTTGCCCGGCGGCTGTTGCACCAAGTCCACCGTGAACTCGCCGGTGTCGTTCGCGAGTTGCCCCAACATTTTTTCCAGCGTGGGAATCGAACTATGCCGGAAACCCGTGGTCGTGCTGACAACGAGAAGTTTTTTCGGCGCGGCTTGCAAGGTGGCAGCGGTCAAGGCGACCAGCGTGAGGATGA
>JBEEMY010000377.1:0-3266 GCA_041192415.1 Verrucomicrobiota bacterium
TGGCAGACATGTCTGCCAGTGACAAAGCGGCGACGTGTCGCCGCACTCCAAATGAGGGCGTTGCCTGTGTTTGAGTTGTGGTGATTCAACTGATTTGAAAATTGAATTGTCCGGCGTGGCGATTCACGGCAAGCTGCGGGCTCGATTATGCAGCAGGTAAAACTTGGAATCATCGGCGGCGGCACTGTGGGCAGCGGCGTTTACGACGCGCTCCAACGGAACGGCGCATTGCTCGCTTCGCGTCTTGGCGCGCAGGTGTGCGTGCAGCGCGTGGCCGTGCGCGACCTCAAAAAGCAACGCGCCGCGAAAATCCCCCGCGCGCTGCTCACGACGGACTGGCGCGAAGTCGTCTTCGATCCGCAGGTGGAACTCGTCGCGGAACTCATCGGCGGCACGACCGTCGCGCGCGAAGCCATTCTCGCGGCATTGAAACTTGGCAAGCCAGTTATCACCGCGAACAAGGCGTTGCTTTCCAAACATGGCGAGGAACTGTTTGCAGCGGCAAAAAAATACGACACCAATCTTTATTACGAAGCGAGCGTCGCGGGCGGCATTCCTATCATCAAGGCGTTGCGCGAAGGTTTTGTCGGCAACCGCATCACGGCGCTTTACGGCATCGTGAATGGAACCTGCAATTACATCCTCACGCGCATGAAGCTCGAGGGCGCGGATTTCGGTGCGGTGCTCGCGGACGCGCAAAAACTCGGTTACGCCGAGACGCCGCCGGATCTGGACATTGACGGTTACGACGCCGCGCACAAAACTGGCATCCTCGCCTCGCTCGCGCACGGCTTTTGGATCAATCCTAAAAAAATCCACGTCGAAGGCATCCGCCACATCAGCGCGCTGGACATCAAGTTCGCTGGCGAACTCGGCTACACCATCAAGCTGCTCGGCACGGTGAAAAAGCTCGAAGGCAACTGTCGCGTGCAGGTTTCCGTTTATCCGACGCTCGTGCCGAACTCGCACGTGCTTGCCAGCGTGAACGGTGTGTTCAACGCCGTCTTCGTGCGCGGCGATGTGGTGGGCGATTCGCTTTTTTACGGACGCGGCGCGGGCAAAGACGCCACGGCCAGCGCAGTTTTGAGCGACATCGGCGACGCCGTTCTCGATTTGAAATCCGGTGCGAAGAATCGTTTGCCGGCGTTCGTGCCGCATGAATGTTCCGGAGCCGTCGCGCCGATTGAAGAGGTCACCTCGCAGTATTTCGTCCGCCTCAACGTCGTGGACAAACCCGGCGTGCTCGCGAAGATCGCTACCATCTTCGGCGAATTGAACATCGGCATCTCGTCGGTCATCCAGCCGGAAGGTCACGAAGGCAAAAGTGTGCCGCTGATTTTCATGCTGCACTACGCGACCAATGGCGCGGCAATGAAAGCGTTCGCTAAAATCGCCAAACTGCCCACGGTCAAAGGCAAGCCGGTGATGATCCGCGTGGAAAGTTTTGAATAATATGGGCCAGCTTCTTTTTCGCAGCACGAACGGTCAATCGCCCGCAGTCAATTTGCGTGAAGCGCTGCTCGCCGGGCAGGCACCGGATCGCGGACTTTATTTCCCTGAAAAATTTCCAAAGCTCACGCCTGAAGAGATCGCGGCGTTTGCCCGGTTGCCGTATCACGAAATCGCGTTCCGCGTGCTGTCAAAATTTACGGATGGCATTGTTCCGTCCGACGTGCTCGCGAAGATGTGTCACGAGGCGTATAACTTTCCCGTGCCGCTGGAGATCATCCACGTTCGCGTTTTTCTGATGCGGCTGGATCAGGGGCCGACGGCGTCGTTCAAGGATTTTGCTGCGCAGATGATGGCGCGGATGTTCGGTCGTTTTCTCCGCGAAGACGGCAAGCAACTGACCATTCTCACCGCGACGAGCGGCGATACCGGCGCGGCGGTCGCCCACGCGTTCCACAAGATTCCCGGCGTGCGCGTCATCGTGCTATTCCCGGCGGATGAAGTCAGCGAGAGCCAGCGTAAGCTGATGACCACGCTCAAAGACAACGTCCGCACCGTGGCCGTGGACGGCAAGTTTGACGACTGTCAGGCGATGGTGAAACGCGCGTTCGCTGATCCTGACCTCGCGCACATCCCGCTTTCATCAGCAAACTCCATCAACATCGGGCGACTATTGCCGCAGAGCGTTTATTATTTCTACGCCGCATCGCGCGTCGCGCAGGCGGGCGAGCCGGTGGTGTTCTCGATTCCGAGCGGCAATTTCGGCGACATGATGGGCGCGGTCGTCGCGCGCGAAATGGGTTTGCCGGTGAAAAAAATTATCGCGTCCGTCAACGACAACGACGCGTTCCCGAAATTTCTGGCGACCGGCAATTACGAAAAAATTTCGCCGTCGCGCAACTCGCTTTCCAACGCGATGAACGTCGGGCATCCGAGCAACCTCGCGCGACTGGTGGCGGTCTATGGCGGACAGATGGACGAGACGGGCAAGATAAACAAACTGCCGGATCTCGCCGCGATGCGCCGCGATATTTTTTCAACTTCGATTTCCGACGAGCGCACCGTCGCCGGTGTGCGCGAGGTCTGGAACAACTTTCAACTGCTGCTGGAACCGCACGGCTCCGTCGCATGGCAAGGCTTTCAGGATTGGACCGCTGTGGAACCGCTCGGCAACTCTCCGGCGATCATCGTCGAGACCGCTAACCCGGCGAAGTTTCCCGTCGAGGTGCAAAAGGTCGTCGGTTGGGAGCCGGACGTGCCGGCCAACATGCTCGCGTCGCTGAAATTGCCGGAAGATTTCGACCGCATGGGCGCGGACTACGAGATGTTCAAGCGCTATCTCCTCGCGCAACATTCCTAGTCTTTCGTTTCTGATTGCGAGACGGTCTGTGGCTGCTGGCACACGCGCTGCTTAACAGTGTTCAGACACGCCAGTGGATGTTTTTGCACAGCATTGGCGCGGTGAAAATTCGGAACCAACGATTACTCTGAACTAAAATGACCGGCGTGGCTAAAACAGAACCAGCGGGCTTGCGTCTCAAAGATGCCGGCAGCAACGGATTTTTTGACGAGATGTTCGGGCGCGAAAATGTCGCGCTCGGCCACTACCAAAAACTACAAGAGGCGTTCGGGCAGATTTTTCCGGAGGATTATCAGGCGAAGCGCAACGCCGTGGACCTCGCCTTTCTGCGTCAGGGTGTGACCTTCAATGTCTATGGCGATTCGCGCGGAACGGAGCGCGTGTTTCCCTTCGACATGGTTCCGCGCATCATCCCGGCCAAGGAATGGGAGCTCATCGAGCGCGGCCTCGTGCAACG
>JBEEMY010000378.1:0-3248 GCA_041192415.1 Verrucomicrobiota bacterium
GTCAGCGTGCGGATGCCGCCGACGCGATCCGCGAGCATACCGCCAAGCGGACGCGCCATCACGCCGACGAACGTGCAGAGCGCCGCCCAGTCGCCCGCCGTGACTTTCGGCAGGCCATAAGTGGATTTGAAATACAACACGAGCGACGCTGCCAGTCCGGCAAAACCACCGAACGTGATGGTGTAAAAAAAACAAAACCAATGCGTGTCTTTGTCGCGCGACAGTTCCAGATAGTCGCACATTTTTTTTGGTTTCACTTTGAGCGGCGCTTCCTTGGAAAAAACCGCATACACGATGAACACCAGCACGGCGGGGATTAGCGCGAAACCAAACACCGCCTGCCAGCCGTAGGCGTTAGCGATGCGCGGCGCGAGCAGCGCGTCAATCACCACGCCGATGTTGCCCGCCCCGGCGAGACCGAGAACCGTGCCTTGCATATGCGAGGGATACCAGCGTCCGGCTTGCGGCAACGCGACGGCGAAACTGGCGCCAGCAAATCCGAGCATGAAACCCATCATGATCACCGCGTGAAAACTTTCCAGCCCGGCGAGCCACGCCCACGCGAGTCCGGCCATCACGATGCACTGCGCGATCAGCCCGGTGTTTTTTGCGCCGATACGATCCACGAGCAAACCGAGCGCGAGCCGCAACGCCGCGCCGCCGAGGCTTGGCACGGCGACCATCAAACCGGTTTGCTGGTCGCTCAAGTGCAATGACTCCTTGATGTGCGCGCTTAACGGGCCGAGCACCGTCCACACCATGAAACTGAAATCGAAATAAATAAACGCCGTTAGCAGGGTCGGCCAGTGGCCGGCCTTCCAGATTGAAGATTGGTTTTTCAGCTCAATATTCATGTAAAAATTCAGGCGCAGACGGTTTCGTTTTCAACTTCGCGTTTCAACTGGGCCGGGGTTGAATGACGCAAGGTGGCCGCCTTTTCAAAAATGTCCGGGCGGAAAATTTTCTTCGCGAAGGCGAAGTTGAGCGCGGACGGCTGCGGGCAAAGTCCGCTCGCGCGAATCAAATCCAGCGCCCACGCCGCCTTGTTGCCGGACGGTTCGTTCGCGTGGTCGCGGTGAAAAATACAGAAATCATCCAGCGTCCGCTCCGTGCCGTGGCCAAAATCTATCTCGCCATCAATGCCGTGCCGGAGGGCGTTCGCGGTCACGCCGACGAATTGCGGCCGCGCGAGCGTCTCGATGATGTGCTCGTGATTTTCCGGCGCGTCGCAAAATTCACACGCCTCCAGGAGCGCCGCCACGAGCGCGAGGTGTTCTTCGTTCCGCTTCACCGCGAAATCGCTGCGCACCATCAACACTTTTTCGGGATGCAGCGCGTCGAGTTCCGAACTGGTCGCCGCGATCCAGCCGGTGCGCGATTGCACGGCCACGGAATTCCATGGCTCGCCGACGCAGAAACCGTCGAGGTTGCCCGCTTTCAGATTGGCGACCATCTGCGGCGGCGGCACGATGACGATGCGCACGTCGCGCTCCGGGTCAATACCGTGCGCGGAAAACCATTTCCGCAACAGATGCCGGTGCGAGGAGAACGGGAACACCGCGCCGAACGTGTAAGTTTTTTCGCGGCGCGAGCGGATGATTTCTTCGCGCAACGTTTTGCCATCGCGCACGCCGCGTTTCCACAGTTCGTTTGAAAGCGTGATCGCGTTGCCGTTGAGATTGAGGACGAGCGCGGTGAGACAGTCGCACGGAACGGAACCGAGGCCGAGGGAAGCGGCGACGGGCATCGCCGCGAGCGCGTGCGCGGCATCGAGTTCCTTGTGGATGACCTTGTCGCGGATGGTGGCCCAGCCCAGCTCGCGGCTCAACACGACATTGAGGCCGTATTTTTTGTAGAGGCCAAGCTCCTGCGCCATGACCAGCGGCGCGCAGTCGGTGAGCGGCACGAAGCCGACGCGCAGCGCAGTTTTTTTCGCCGGGTTCAACGGACGCAAAGTTCGCAAAGGAATATCTGAAATGAATTCCTTTGCGTCCTTGGCGGGATGTCCGTTTATTCTCATCGGTTCGCTCCGTTTAGCCGCCGCCGTGCCAAAAAAAATAATTTGGCACGATGAGTGCGTTGCTTCGCAGCCATGCAAACGATGAAAGGGATTCATAAATGAGCGCGCCCCTCGACAGCAGGCAGCTTCGGGCGTTCCGCGTGCTTGCCCGCACCGGCAGTTTCACGCAAACCGCGCGGGAACTTCACCTCACCCAATCGGGCATCAGCCATTCGATGAAGGCGCTGGAAGGCGAAATCGGCTGCCGACTTTTAGACAGGCTGGGCAAAAAAGTTGTCCTCACGCAGGCGGGCGAACAGTTGTTGCAGCACGCGGATAAAATTCTTTCCGAAATGTCTGCCGCGCGTGAATCGCTCAAGCAGCTCGGCAAATGGGGGCGCGGCAGATTGCGGCTCGGCGCAAGCACCACGGCGTGCCAGCACTTGATTCCGCCGGTGCTGCGCGAGTTCAAGGAAAGTTTTCCCGAACACGCCATCACGCTGGAGCCGGGCGACACGCCGGAACTCGTCGCGGGCTTGTTGCAGCAGCGCATTGACCTCGCGCTCTCGCTGGAAGTGGAACGCGAGCCGCAACTTGAGTTTCACCCGCTGTTTTCAGACGAATTGCAATTCCTCGTGGCCGCGTCGCATCCGTGGGCGCGCGCCGGACGCGTGGAGCGTGAGGAAATTTCCCGGCAAAATTACATCCTCTACAGCAAACGCAGCGTCACGTTCCGGCTGATTGAAAATTATTTCCGCCATGAGCAAATGGTGCTCAATGCCGTCATCGAGGTCGGCAGCATGGAGGCCACGAAGGAACTCGTGAAGCTCGGCCTCGGCGTGTGCATCCTCGCGCCGTGGATCGCCAAAAAAGAAATCGAGGAAGGCTCGCTCGTGGCGCTGCCGTTGGGGCGAAAAAAATTATCGCGTCGCTGGGGCATCATCCACTGGCGCGGCAAGCGGCTGAATCTGGCGGAGGAAACTTTCATCGGCCTGTGCGATTCCGCGTGTGCGCCGCTGCGCCAGCCAACGGCGGCAAAGACGGATTAAAAAACAGAGGCCGCGCGCCATTCCGTCAGCCGTCCCTGCGGGACTTGTTTGTTTTCCAACGCCACCCGGCGTTGAAACGCCGGGCTATTGTCGGACGTCCTGTTGGGACAAAATCTGGCTTGTTGCCGGGGCGGGCGGGGTTACAGTTTTGGCAGCTATGAAAACGCTTTCTGGAAATGGGAAAGTTAGCGGACTCACGC
>JBEEMY010000379.1:0-3248 GCA_041192415.1 Verrucomicrobiota bacterium
CATCCGCGCCGCTTCGCCCGGATGCGGTGTCAGCACGCGGACATATTTTTTCAGAAACGGTTCGGCGGAAAGCAGGTCGAGCGCACTCGCATCCACCACGAGCGGCGACTCGCAGTCACGCCACCAATGGCGCAGCGCATGGCGAAAGTCCGTCGGCACATCGCGCCCGGCCAACCCCGGCCCGACGAGCAGCGCGTCAAACCCGGCGGACATTTTCTTCGTATCCGCTGACCACAAGTTGACCATCGCGGATTGCAACTGCGCGGCGATGGGGAAATAAACTTCCTCGCTCGCGGTGAATACCGTGACCAGCCCCGGTTGCGCCCGTTGTGCCCCGCGCGCCGCCAGCACCGCTGCGCCATGAAAACCCATGCTGCCCGCGATAATGGAAACGTGGCCGAACGAACCCTTGTGCGCGGCGACGGCACGCGGCGGTGGAAAATGTTTGAAATCGCCCGGCAGCGTCCAGTTCAATTCTGATTTCAGCGGACACGGAACCAAGCCCACCTCCTCCGCCACCTCCAGCCGCCCGACGAATGGCCACGCCGCCGCCGCGAGCATCCCGGTTTTCGGTGCGCCGACCGTCAGCGTGACGGCGGCTTCGATCCCCGCACCAAAAATTTCCCCGGTGTCCGCGTTCAGGCCGGAGGGAACATCCATCGCCAGCACGCGAAGTTTCGCCGCGTTCACGGCGGCGATGATTTTCTGCCACGACTCATCCAGCGGACGGTTCAATCCCATTCCAAAAATTCCATCCACGACCAACGCCGGATGTTCCGCCAGCGCATTTTCCAGCGCGGGCAAATCCGTTTCCGGCGCGAGCAGATTGAGGAGTTTTAAGTTGCGGTCGGTGAGAAATTCTTTGGCCGCGCGAGCGTCATCGCCGTTATGACCTTTGCCCGCGAGGATGAGAATGGAATCGCCCTCGCGCGTGAGCCGACGGGCGCAGCCCGCGAGACGTTCGCCCACGCGGCGGATGACCTCCGCCTCGGTCTGACTGGATTCCCAAGTGGCGCGTTCCCATTCGCGCATCTGCGCGCTGCTGATGACGGGGACTGGCATGGCTGGAGCGTGGCAGAAATTTTTTTGGTAGAACATACAAATTTGGCAGCGGCGGTGTCTGTCTGGTATAGATGCCAGCAACGCGATGAAGAGATTTCTGAAAGCAACTTTGGTTGTGGCAGCCTTGGCCTTGTTGATTTGGGCACTGGCTAGCTATATGGAATCTCGTCGGTCGCTTTGGCACAGGCTCAAGAACCCGGAGACCGTCGCAAAGCTGAAACAGTTCGTGGCTTTGAAGGAAGCACAGGCCAACGCGGACACGAACGGCGTGCCGTCGGAAATCCGCGCTATCTTGGAGCAAGCCAAGCGCGGCGACTGGTTGGCGTTGAGCAATTCAATGAGCGACATCCCGCTGTGGAATTTTGGCTGGCAGCACGGTTGGCAACACGACTGGCATCCGCATGGGCTCAAAATGGCGGCAAAGTATTATTGGTGTTTGGTGGTTGCTCGCGCTGGCGGCAGGGCGGATTACTTGGCCCCACCGGACATGAACGGAGCGGGCGGGGCAGCGGCCTACGAACTAAAAAATGCTTTTGATGTGTTCTGGAAAACGGATGAAAAAATTTCTGAACAATTTGGCCAGGAGTTAATCACCTCGATTCCGCCGGGAAGTATTTATCTCGGCGGCGATGATGCTGGGCGCTTGATACCCACCATCATGCTGACGCCACTGTCCGAGCGCAGCCCGTTTTTCATTTTGCCACAATGGATTTTTCGGTTTCGTGACACGGGAGAGATTGAACGACTGCGCTCGACTTATGGTAAAAAAATCAACCTGCCGACGGCCGCTGAAATAAAAAAATGTTTAGACGATTACCTCGTCCAGCTTCGCGATGGAAAAACACAAGATTCACCTTTCGATGTGATGGGCATAACCGGACTTGCAATCCAAAGGCTGATGGCCGCTAACCCGCAGCGGGAATTTTATTTATCTGAGGAGTGGCTCATCGGCAACTTGCTCCTGCAATATGAACCTCATGGCTTGGTTCTGAAAGTCAATCCGCAGCCAATGGAAAAAATCTCGGATGAAGTTTTGCAACGTGACCATGATTTTTGGTCAAAGGAAATCAAACCACTCATTGGCGATTGGCTGAAGGACAAAACTTCCATCGCGGAACTCGCGGCGTTTGCCAAGAAGACTTTTGGGGAAGATGACCTGACTGGATTCGCAGGCGATGTCAGTTACATCCATAGTGCCAGCACGCAGGCCATGTTCGTCAGGGCGCGATGCAGTATCGCAGGTGTCTATGCTTGGCGTGCTAGGAAGGCTACGGATGAAGCCGAAGGAAAACGCATGGCGCGCGCGGCGGATTTTGCTTTGCGTCAGGCGTGGGCATTGTGTCCGTCGTCCCCGGAAGCTTTTTATGGCTATATCAATTTTCTGCTGTCACAAGACCGACCTGACGATGCGCTTTTAGTCGCGGAAACATTTTCCCGCTTGCCGCAGGTCGAAGGCACATTCACAGCCACAAACACCTTGGCTTATGCGAGGCAGTGGCGTGTGGATCATCCGCCCAAACCCGCGAACTGATTCCTTTGGCATTTTTCTGCGGGACTTTGTAGCGTTTGCCCATGCTGAATTACATTTGGCTCGGGCTCGTTCTCTGCGCCGTGCTCATCGGCGGCTGGAACGGACAACTCAAGGAAGTCGCGGACGCGGCGCTGGACATGGCCAACACCGCCGTGGTGAAAATTTCCTTCGCACTCATCGGAGTGATGGCGTTGTGGCTCGGCGTCATGCGGCTGGCAGAACGCGCCGGACTCGTGGCGCTGCTAGCACGGGCGTTGCGGCCGCTCAGAACTCCGGCCACGACATACAGCCCCGCCACCGCCCCTTGCTGAATCCTCATTGCGTCCTCCAACGAAGAGACGACCCACTGCCGGGCCATCGCGACCCCTCGGCCTCCGCGGAGCCTCGCAAACGGCAAAACCGATTGACGGACCCTCTGTCGACCGAAGAACTTCTCGTCTCCCGGGATTCTGCCGCGCAACTGTTGAACGGATCCATCGCACTATTAAACGATCGGGATGATCGCGATCCCGAAGAGTTGAAATCGCTTCGCGTCTTGCTGTCGAAGCTGGAACAGTTGGAAACAACACTGGCAGGAACCGGGGAAGATTACGGGAGCAAAATCCGCATCCACGGCGATTTCCATCTGGGACAAATCCTGAAAGGAAGCGCGGAC
>JBEEMY010000380.1:0-3244 GCA_041192415.1 Verrucomicrobiota bacterium
GCCGCAATGCCCACCGCCGATTGAAACGAGGCCGTCGTCAGAAAAGCCTGGTAGCCCGGCGAAACAATCGCGGGCGCATTGATGGCCGCCGTCACCGCCGCGAGCGCCGCGTTCGTCGCGGATTCGCCGACTGCCAAACTCACAAAGTTAGAACCCGCCGCCACCGCCGCGCCGTTCGCCGCGCCGCTGGCAAGGGCATCCACTGCCGCCACAAAACGCGTGTCGGGGAAAAGTGCATTCGCCTGAAGCGTCAGCGCGTAAGCGCGATTCGTAACGATGGTTGTCGTTGCCGACGCCGCGCCGCTGGCTGCCGCAAGAATTTGCGCGGCGTTGTTGCTCGCGCCTTGAGCCGTGACCGCCGCCACGGTCGCCGCCTGCGCCGCATTCAGCGCCGCGCTGCGAAAACCCGCGCCGTTGACGAACGATTGATAAATCGCTTCCACATCCGCCCGCGCCACGAGCGCATTGCCGGTGTTGGTGGCGTTGCCGCCCGTCGCCGCCGTCGCGCCGGCATTGACCGCGATTTGATTGAGCAAATCCGCTGCATTGCCATCGCCAAAATCATACGCCACCGCGCTGAAACGCTTGCCTGCACTGGAAAAATTGCCATACAACGACTCGTCCGTAACCAACGCCAAGTCCGGCGTTTGGTTGGTGGACTTGTCCAGCACCGCCACGTTTTTGAGCAGCCGCACCTGACCGTTGCCGTCCATGTGCAAAAGAATTCGCAGATGCGCGGGCGATTTCACCGGCGTGGCCACCGCCGGATCGGGCGCGACGATTTCGTTGGCGGCATTGAAGCCCACGACCGTTTCATTGACGTTGATGAGGGTGACTTCGCCCACCCAAAGCCCTGCCGTGGAGGAAGCGGCGGCCACGATGGGCAATGCCAGTGAGGCCAGCACCGCGCAGCCCGCGGCGAGAAACATATTTTTTCGCATGATGAAATTGGAGTTGTGAACGAACCGTCAAGGAACCCGCGTGCCGGTCACCGGCACCCAAACCTCCGCGCCGGAATCTGTGGAAATTTTTAACAGCGAACTCTGCGTGGCTTTCGCGAGCTTTTCCCGCTTCAAAGCCAGCCAAAGCCAGCTCGTTTGCTTGGCTTCCAACGCCGGTGGCGAATACTGCGAAGGCAAATCAAACATGATATCCGTCATCTTGCCCGTCGTGATGCCGCGCACGACGTAGCCCAGCGGAACCGCGTCCGCCCCGGAAATGGTTTCAACCTTCACCGCCACCGGATCCACCGTGCGGTTTTCGAGCATAACGGGTGATTCTGCCGTGCTTCCGAATGAAATTGTGTCTCCTGACGATGGCTTTATGGTTATTGGCCCCTGATAATCTGAAGCGCCACGGCAATAAACCCAGCACGCTTCACCCGCCGCCATCGGTGTGTTGGTGGTATTGGCAATGAGCGTCCACTGATTATTGAGCAGGCGATAAACTTTGCCCGGCTGATGCGCAGGCGAACCGGCAAAAAATTTCGCAAACGTCGGCGGCGCTACGCTGCTGACGCCAAAACCAGAGAAGTTGTAGGAATCAGGCTTCCAAACCGTCGGCTGCAACGTGACTTTGCCGCTGACATTCCAAGTGAAATCGCTTTCCGAAAAAATCAGATACGCCTGATTGCCATTAATCGCCGTGAGCGTGGAAAGAAAAGAATCTGGCCGGCTGGAGCCATACCAAACCGACCAACCATCGTGTTTCCATGAGATGCCACCGGGGTTTTGGACGAACTGCACCGAGGAGCCATTGCCAAAATACGCGGAAGCCATGGTCACCGGCGTATTCGAGAAAATGATGGCCGGATTAGGATTAATTGGCGCGACTTGAAGAAAAACAGAGTTCCATCCCGGATGCAGGGCGATGGTCTGGGTTCGCAGCGTGTCCGCGTGCAAAAAATTCGTTGAGCCGATGATAAAAACCGCACCGAGCACATGTAGCAGATGCCGAAATATCTGATAATTCATAATAAAAACGGAGCTGCGTTTAAATCCCGAGGTTTGAAAACGTATTTTCTGATTCCCGCCGATGCTGATTTCATGACCGCAATCCGCATCGGATAATTCCCCAAAGCACTTGAACGGAATCTTTTTAACCTAGGCCAAAGGGATAGCAAGAAAATTGCTAATAACTTGTGAGTAACTTATTTTTGAAGCGGCTTTTTGCAAGAAATCTGACAGAAATTTTTCCTGAAGCGGACGGCCAAAGACATCCCTGTGGCCGAAACCTTGAGAACCGATACGTTGCCTGACTATTTGACTGATTTTTCCCGACGGCGAAAATGCTTCTCCTGTTTTTTGACCTCGCTCGCCAGCAATTCCTCCGCACACCAGCCGCGCAATTGCGCAAACGAAGCCAGTTCAAACAATTCTTTCGCCAGCGCTGCCTTTGAAAGACGGTGTTTTGAATCGTGAGCGTCCGTGAGGACTTTGGCTTTGCGCGCCTTCTTCAAAAGCTTTTCTGCACGCAACAACGCAGGCAGGTGCTTGGGAATTCCGTCCAACGCAGAATGGCGCGCGTGTTTGGTTCCGTGCTTCTCGGCCTTTTTGATTTTTTCCCAGTTCGCCCAGACTTCATCCACATCCTTCACCTTCGTGCTGCCGAAAACGTGCGGATGGCGGCGAATCAACTTGTCCACGAGATGCCGCGTGACGCGTTCAAAATCGAATACGCCACGTTCGCGCGCGAGCTGGCAGTGGAACACGACCTGCAACAGTAGATCACCCAACTCCTCGGCCATCTCGATGTCGTCGCCGGCCTCGATGGCATCAATCAATTCATAAACTTCCTCAATCGCGTGGCGGCGCAGAGTCAAGTGCGACTGCTCGCGATCCCACGGGCAGCCGGTCGGCGAACGCAGACGCGCCATGACTTTGAGGAGGTCGTTTATTGCGGGTTGTTTTTTCATTTTGTGTTAACCGCCAAGACGCCAAGGTCGCCAAGAAAAACCCAAATCAAGAAGCGAAAATTTCTGACTTGGCGTTCTTGGTGTCTTGGCGGTTCATAAAATTACCAAGTCATCCCGATGCACCAGTTCCACGCGTTCGAGTTTTTTGGCGCGGATTTCGGCGGCGCTGAACTTGGCAATGCCCCGGGCGAATTCCGTTCCGTCCAAGTCGCAGATGCGCACCACGTCGTCCGCCGCGAACTCGCCTTCGCAGCGCGCAACACCAGGCGGCAGCAGACTTTTTCCGGACTCGCGCAAGGCGCGTTTCGCGCCGTCATCCACGAACAACGC
>JBEEMY010000381.1:0-3243 GCA_041192415.1 Verrucomicrobiota bacterium
GACCCCCAGACGCGGTAGATCCGGAAGACCCTTGGCGACCGAGAAACGATGCTCGAACGCGAGGCTGCCGTCGGTGCCGATCACCAGGTGACGGGTGTCGGTGATGGGCTGCTTGCGGTCACTGCCCCAGGTCACGTGTTCGGAATGCACGATGACCGAGCCATCCGCCTGCAGGCCGAGGCTGTGATACTGGCCGGCGGCAATGGCGATGAGGTTGGTGCCGTTAAATGTGTTCGTGGCCTGACCGTAGTTGAGCGCGTTCGGGGTCAACCAACCCACGACCGTGCCGTCGGATTTCAACGCGAGATCGTGAGTGCCGCCGCAGGCGATGGCGGTGATGCCACTCAAGTTGTTCGGCACATTCGTCGCGCCGATGCCGAACGCACTGACCGTGCCGTCAGACTTGAGCGCCAGAGTGTGCTGCAAACTGGCCGCGAGAGCGGTGACGATGGAGTTGCTCAACGATGACAAATTAGTTTCGCCCGTAAAACCGGAGGTCTGGAGATAACTCGCCCACGTCGTCACCTTGCCATCCGCACCGAGGGCAAGATAATGACAAAACGAATTACCAGTGGCACCACCCGTGGCCAGAGCAATGGCGTTCGTCACATTCACCGGCGGATTGGTGACGCCGTTATAGCCGAAGCCGCGCGCGAACAGCACGCGCACATTCACCGGCGCGCTGGTGAGACCGCCCACGAGATTGCTGATGGCGACGAAATAATTCCCCGTGTCGAACGCGAACGCCGGGTCTTTCAACAGCGTGTCATTCGTCGCACCGACGATGGCGGCGTAACCATTGTTCGTGCGTGAGAAGAACCACTGGTAGCGCAGCGGCCCGCTGCCGTTCACGGTGATGCCGCCCACGGTGAACTTGCCAGCTTGATAAAGATTCGTGGGTGTCGCTGTAATCTGCGACGCAATCGTCAGCGGGCTGACGATGACATTCAACGGCGCGGGCAGGCTGATGGCCGTGCCAATGGCGTTGCTCACGAACAACTGGTAATTGCCAGCGTTGGCGAGCTGGAGATTGAGCAACGGCAGCGTTGAATTCGTGGCATCAGTGAGGTTGGTGCCATTGAGCAGCCATTGATAACTCAAGGTCGCCGCGCCGGCGGCCACGCCGCGCAACATCACGTCACGTCCCGTGAATGCCGTCTGGCCGATGGGCGGATAGAGGATCACCGGGCTACCATCGTTGACCAACGCGAGGCCGTGGAACGGCGCGGCGGCAACGGCGATGGAAACCAGATTGGTCAAAGCGGCGGGCGGATTGGTTTCGCCGGATGAATTGTCGCCGAACGCAACGACTTTTCCGTCGGCACGCATGGCCAGCCCAAAATTTTCGCCGGGATAATTTCCGGCGGAGATGGCGACGATGTTCGTCAAGCTCGTCGGAAGATTTGTAATGGTTCCAGTGCCCCACGCGATCACTTTGCCATCGGCGCGCAACGCCATCGCGTAAGTATATCCGGCGGCAACCGCGATCACATTGGTCACGGAACCCGGAACGTTCGTCACCGCAGTGATGCCGGATACAAAAACCTTGCCGTCGCTCCGCAAGGCCACCGCATTGTTGTATCCGCAGGCAATCGCCGTGAGCTGATTCAAACTAGAAGCAAAGCCGGGAGTCGGGATGCCGCCCCAGTTGGTGAGCGTTCCATCCGCCCGCAAGGCGTAGCCAAAATTATTTCCGGCGGCGAGGGCCAAAATGTTGGTCAAGGCCGGAGCTGAAATTCCATTCCAACTGACGACCCGGCCATCAGAGCGCAGCGCGGTATTTCCCGTAGGCGAAGTGGCGATGGATACGACATTGTTCGCGCTGGCGGGAATATTTGTGCCGGCTCCCGCTCCCCATGCGATGATGGTTCCGTCTGTCCGCAAGGCGAAGCTCGCTCCAATACCTTGCTGACTTCCCGCGACGGCGAAGACATTGGTCAAGCCCGGCGGCGGCAGGCATTCGTTGTTTAAGTTTCTGCCCCACGCGGCCACCGGGCCAAAGGTGAGCTGTGCCACACTGCTGGTCACCACGCCGACGGCGTTGCTGGCGATGACTTGATAGAAACCGAGGCTGCCAAGGTCAACCGCCGGATTCGTGTAGTTTTTGAAAGTCGCGCCCGGAACCACCGGCCCCACATTCGTGCCGTTCAATTGCCACTGATAATTTGGCGCGGGAACGCCGGTGGCGTTCGCGGTGAAAATCGTCGGCAGGCCCGGCGGCACGGAGCGGCCAACCGGGTTCAAGGTGATGACCGGCGGCACCATCACCGTCAGCAACACCGGCGCGCTCGTCACGCTGCCGGAAGCATTCGCGACCACCAGTGAATAGTAATGCGCGTCCGCTGCGGTGAGGTTTGAAATCGTCAGGCTCGGCGTGATGGCGCCATTGAAATGACCATCATCGGCCAAAGCGGTTCCTTCCTGATACCACTGGTAACTGTAAGGCGGCGTGCCGTCCACTACCGCGAAGAAATTTACATTCGAGCCAGCCAACACCGTTTGCGCGACCGGCGGCACGACGATGCTCGGCGGCAAAATCACTGGCGTCAGCACCGCCACGGAACTCGTGGTCACGCCGACGAAGTTGGATGCAACCACGAAATAATTTCCGCCGTCGTTCGTGTTCACGTTCGCGATGTTCAATGCCGCATTCGTCACGCCGCTGATGCGTCCGCCGTCCGCGAGCGGGACACTATTAAAATACCATTGCAGCGCGATGGGCTGCGTGCCGGAAACCGTGGCGCTGAACTGGCCGTTGCTGCTGACGATGACGGCGATGTTTGTCGGTGACACATCAAACGCGGGCGGCGTGAAGTGGTGCAGGTGGAAAACCAAATTGCCGACGTGCGCGTTGTAGCCGCCGACGAGGAAATAATACGTCACACCCGCCGTGGTCGGGATGTAAAGCTCGGAAGTGAAGCCGGCGGTGTCGTCATTGCAATCCACCTGCATCAATGAACCGCAACTTCCAGCGTAAATCGCGAGGCCAGTGTCGAAGTCGCTGCCGTAAGTATCCACATCCGTCAGACCGCTGACGGGCGCGGTGAACGAATACCAGACGCCGTTGCCAAAACCATCCACGCAATCCGGAGCGGGATCGCCGTAGGAACTGGCGTTGGCAGTGGATTCCGTATTGGTATAACTCGCGTTGGTGATGATGACCGCCCCGCTGCACAGGTCGTTGTAAATGGTGTTGATGACCTTGAGCGATGAGTTGGTGCTGCTGGCCGTGCCGTAGGCGTT
>JBEEMY010000382.1:0-3240 GCA_041192415.1 Verrucomicrobiota bacterium
GCCTACAAAGGCGAGGTGATGCTCATCGTCAACGTCGCCTCGCACTGCGGTTTCACCAAGCAATACACCGCCCTCGAAGCGCTCAATAAAAAATACGGCGTGCAAGGTCTGGCCGTCTGCGGTTTTCCGTGCAACCAGTTCGGCGGGCAGGAACCCGGCACAGCGGCGGACATCAAAGAATTCTGCACCAGCAAATACAGCGTCACGTTCCCGATGTTCGAGAAGCTGGAAGTGAACGGCGAACACCGCCACCCGCTTTACACTGTGCTGGCCGGAACGAACTCGCCGTTCGCGGGGAACATCAAATGGAACTTCACCAAATTTCTCGTCGGGCGCGATGGCAAAATCCTGAACCGATTTGGTTCATCAACCGCACCGGATTCCGAAGAGGTGACCAAGGCGATTGAAGCCGCGCTCGCTGCAAAATAATCCTTCGCCCATCGAGCTATGAAATCATTCTTCATCCGGGCGGCCGTTGGTCTTTCGCTCCTCGCGTCGCTGGTCGTGGTCTCGGCGCAGACGAATAGTCATAATTTTGTCAGGTGGGAAAATGAGATTTCCACCTACGAGCGGAGCGATGCTACCAATCCGCCGCCCAAAGGTTGCTTTGTATTCATCGGCTCCTCCACGATTGCGCGCTGGAAAACCATCGCGGAAGATTTCCCCGGTGTGCCGGTGGTGAATCGTGGTTTCGGTGGTTCGGAAATCATGGATGCCACACATTTCGCCGCGCGCGTAGTGGTTCCGTATGCGCCGAAGAAAGTTTTTCTGCGCGCGGGCGGCAATGATCTGGCGGCGGGCAAATCGGCTGAAGAGGTTTTCACCAACTTCACCGCCTTCGCCGAAACGGTTCACGCCGCGCTGCCGTCAGCGGAAATTATTTACATCTCGCAAAGCCCCAGTCTGGCACGTTGGAAACAGCACGAAGCGGAAAAAACGCTGAACACGCTGGCGGCGGCTTACGTTCAGGAAAAACCTTGGATGAAATACATCGAGACCTACGACATTGTTTTTGGTGCGGACGGAATGCCGCGCGCCGAACTATTCGTGGCCGACAAGCTGCACTTCAACGCCGAGGGTTACAAGCTGCTCGCCGAACGCGTGCGGCCGTTGCTCGAACAATAAAACCGCATGCAAAAACTCCGTGCGATCCACCTGTATCTTGGCTGCGTGTTTGCGCCGCTGCTCCTGTTCTTCGCGGTGTCCGGCATCTGGCAAATGACTGGCCTCGGTGGTTCGAGATTTTTGAAAACACTGTCCACCATCCACACCTCGCATCAATACAAGGACGGCAGCGGCCTCACGAGCCCGCTGATGATGCTGTTCATCCTGCTGATGGCGGTGAGTTTCATCGTCAGCATTTTACTCGGCGTGATAATGGCGTGGAAATTTGGACGCAATCGTCGGGCGGTTTTTTGGTGTCTGGCCTTCGGGATAATTTGCCCGGCTGTGCTGATTCTCTTGCGGATGCACCGCTAATCACTTCGTCTGCGGCGTGGTCTCGATGACTTTCTTGTGTTCCAGCTTTTCCAGCTTGGGCGTGATGACGGCCTGGCAGTAAGGCGCATTGGAATTCGCCTCGTAGTAACCCTGGTGGTAGTCCTCGGCGGGATAGAATTTCTTCAACGGTGAAATCTCCGTGACGATGAGCTTGCGGAAATCCGCCTGCGCCGCCAGCTTGGCTTTTTCTGCGAGCAGTTTCTGTTTCTCGTCGTGGGAAAAAATAACAGAGCGATACTGAGTGCCCTCATCCGCGCCCTGACGGTTGAGCGTGGTCGGGTCGTGCGCCTGCCAGAACACCGCGAGCAGTTTGTCGTAGGAAATTTTCGCGGGATCAAAAACGATCTGCGTCACCTCCGCATGGCCGGTGTTGCCGTTACAGACATCACGGTAGGTCGGGTTCTCGGTTTTGCCGCCGGCGTAGCCGCTGCTGACGGAAATGACGCCCGGCAAGCGGACGTAAACGGCTTCCATGCACCAGAAGCAGCCGCCGCCGAACGTGGCGGTTTCAGTTTTGTTCGTGTTCATAATTTTATTCGTCTGCGCGCCGATGTTCAAGTTGACCGCAATCGTCAGCAACAGGATGGAAAATAATTTATTCATTCGTTAAAGGTTCGTCGCTGTGGATTGGAGAACCTTACGCGCAAATCGTTCAATCAAACTTCCCATCGGAACGCCGAACACCGTCTCGGCAAGTTCAATCAGCGACGCGTTCGGGATAACTCCGGGCATAGCTCAACCAAAATTGCATAAGACCGTATTCCGGCGACTGACTACAAATTTTCCAAAGCCGCTGATTCAACGGACGCATCGCAGCCTCGACTCCAGAAGTCTCATACCAACTTGCAAAGCTCGCCAGCTTTTCCCAGTGCGGTTCAATCAGACTCCGTGCGCTTTCAAAAATTTCAAAAATTTCAAACGCCTCAAGTTCACGCAAGCCACGACTTGTTTCAGCGCACAATTCACGATGCGGATGATTGTGAAAATGCCAGCCGAGGTCATTGATGGCCATGCTTACGTCCAGCCGATGTGTCGCCGCCATCGCCCGCAGACCGGTTGGCAGCGTTTGAATAGCTTTGACCAAAGCATCGTTGCTGATTTGCCTGCCCAAGTGTTGTTCCAGTTCCGCTGACATTAGACCGAGCAACTCTTTGTCGGACTTGCTCGCGACAATTTGTTGAACGGTCAAAGGCATTTTCAAAAACAAATCACCGTCAACTTCTTCGGCCCATGCGCACCGAGAACCAAGATGCGCTCAATATCTCCCGTGCGGCTCGGCCCGGTGATGAAGGAAATCATGCTGGGATAATTCGTCGCGTATTTTTGTTTCAACAGTTCAAACGCAGCGGGCAAGTCGGCCACAAGTTGCTCGCGCCGCGCCAGCACGACGTGATGCGGCGGCAACACGGACAACGCGCGCCCGCCCGCACTGCGGTTCGTCACCAACACTGAGCCGGTCTGCGCGATGAGGGCATCGCACTCGCTGATGCCCGCGTCGCATTGCTCCAGTGCCGTTACATCGTAAGCGCGGTCGGTGCGGAGCAGGGGAAGATTCAGCGGCGGGCAGATGGCATTCGTCAAATCGCCGGTGTGTCCAGCCACGCGCTGCCAGTTTTCCTTGTCGCGCAGAGCAACGATGGCCGCCCGCGCTTCTTCGGCAGAATTGAGCAGTTGAAAATCAGTCTTCAACTCGGCGGAATTCTTCGCGAACAAAGCCAGTTGTTCATCCACCGTTTGGCC
>JBEEMY010000383.1:0-3240 GCA_041192415.1 Verrucomicrobiota bacterium
GCCGATCAATGCGTCGGGATCGATGGTCGCGCCAACACCGGCGAGCATCTGTCGTGCGCGCTGCCGCAGATCGGACCGGCTGACCCAGCCGGCGCGATTCCGCGGCAGGTCACCCAGCGAAAGATTTTCCGCCACGCTCAAGTCCGGGCAGAACGCCAGTTCCTGATGCACCATCGCCACGCCCGCGCGGATGGCATCGCGCGGCGAATGGAATTCATGCCGCGTTCCAGCGATGCTCATCTCGCCGGCATCCGGGCGATGAATGCCGGCGAGCACTTTACCGAGCGTGGATTTGCCCGCGCCGTTTTCGCCCATCAAGCCGTGACATTCGCCGCGCCCGATGCCGAGCGTGACGTCCTTCAGCGCCGTCACGCCGCCGAAGGTCTTGGTGATGGACTGAAACTGGATGAACGGTTCAGCCATGAATTAATTCTTTTTCAGCCATTGCTCCCAGTGCTTGCCATACTCGTCCACGTTGTCTTTGGAAACGCGTGTGAGCGGATCAACGACGAGCACATCGGGCGGATTCTGGTTTTTCAAAATCTTTTCCAGCAGAATTTCCACCGACTTCGTGCCCCAGCCGTAGCAATCCTGCGCGAGCAGAACTTCGACATGGCCGTCGCGCAAGTAACCCAACTGCGCTGGCAGCGCGTCCACGGATGCGACCTTGATCGAACCAGCGGGCCACTTGAGCGCGTCGGTCGTGAACAACGGCCAGCCGCCGATGAATGCCCAGCCCTGAATGCCGGGATTCGCGTTCTGCGCGGAGAGCACGGCTTCCGCCGCTTTCTCGGGCGTCTCGACGTGATAGAAAACGCCGGGGTCGTTGAGCTTCATGTTCGGAAATTTCGCGAGCGCTTCCTTCGCGCCAGCCACGCGGGCCTGCAGATTGGGTGCGCTCTGGTTGCCGGCGAGGATGGCTACCGTGCCTTTTTCGCCCATCGCCTTGGCGAGTTCCTCCATCGTTCGTGCGCCGCAGGCTTTGGCATCCGTGCCGTAGTAAGCAAACCGCTTGCTGTTCGGCGCGTCGGAATCAAAGCACATCACGGCGACACCTTTGCCCACGGCCTTGTCAATGGACGGCGTGACAGTGTTTGCTTCCGAGCAGGAAAGCGCGATGCCATCTACGCCGCGCCGCGTCAACGCCTCGACAGCTTCGGCCTGCTTCGTCGCGTCCTCGTCGTTGGGCGTGCGGATTTCAATTTCGACATCCACGTTATATTTCGCGCCGAGTTCCTTGGCGGCGACCTGCGCGCCGGATTGCGCGGCTTGAAACACGTCGTTGGCCAGGCTCTTGCCGATGAAGCCGATGACGATTTTTCGTTTGGCCGGTTCGCCGCCGGAAGCATTCGGCTCAGATTTTTTGGAACAGGCGGACAATGCGAGACAGGCGAAGACCGCCAGCGCGACCGCGAGTTGTGACTTGAGTTTGGTTGGTTTCATTTTTCAGTTTTTGGTTTGTTATAGTTCAATGGGCAGAACGCCGCGCGCGGAACATTCCGCTGAGGCGATCAATGGAAACTGCGATGATGATGGCCAGGCCGATGATGACGAGGCGGTATTCCTGCGCGAACCGCAGGATGATGATGCCGTTCTCGATGAGCGCGATGACGAGCGTGCCGAGCAATGCGCCGATGGCCGTGCCGCGTCCGCCCGATAAACTCGCGCCGCCCACCACCGCCGCCGCGATCACGGTAAGCTCATAGCCTGTGCCCGTGCTGGTCGAAGCCGTGCCGAACCTGCCCGCCGAGACCATCCCCGCGATGCCTGCGCACAAACCCGCGAGCGCGTAGGTGCGGAGCTTGACCCAACCCACGCCGAGTCCGCTGAAGCGCGCCGCTTCTTCGTTGCCGCCGATCGCGTAAGTTTCGCGCCCCGTCACCATGATGCGGAGATAAAACCAGCCGAGCACGACGCAAAGCAGCATGATGACGAGCGGCATCGGTTGCAGACCGAAAACTTCAATGCGCATGAAGTGGGTCGTGAACGCCGCCGGCAAATGCTTGCCCGCCGCCGGCAAGGTTTTTTCCGCTGGCAGCACGTTAGCCAGTCCCCGGAAAATGCTCATCGTGCCGAGCGTGACGATGAACGGATGTAGATTCAACCACACGACCAGCGCGCCGTTGATGACGCCGCACAACAGACCTATCGCCATCGGAACAAGAATCGCAATCGGCAGCACCTGCATCGCCGACGCATCTGTCGGCAAGTTTTGCAACGCGGCAGCTGTCCCCAACGCCGCCAGTGCCATGACCGCGCCGACCGAGATGTCAATGCCGCCCGTGATGATCACGAACGTCAGCCCGATCGCCATGATGGCGTAATAAGACATCGGCGTGGCGACGCCATCCACGAGGTTGTCGAAATTCAGGAACGTGTTCGGACGCCCCGGCGCGGCATCGTGCCACCCATAAGCGCCCAAAATCACTCCGAGCAAAAGGACAACCAAGGTCAATCCGAGTTCCTGTGCCGCCGGAAAACGGCGGCGAGGCTTGACGGAAAAACCGGACGATGGCGCTGAACGTGTCTCGCTCATTTCAGATGAACTCGTTGATGAGGTTCTCCAAAAATTCCTGACGACCGCTGCTGTTCGGCGCGGCCTCGCCGCGTTTCATCATATAGGTCTCCAGTTCCTTGAAGCTGGCTTTGCCGGATTCGATGCGCGCACCGATGCCGGAATCCCACGAGGCATAGCGTTGCTTGACGAATTCGTCGAGCCGTCCGTCCCTGCGGATGGCCGCCGCAATCTTCAGCCCGCGCGCGAATGCATCCATGCCGCCGATGTGGGCGTAGAACAAATCCACCGGTTCAAAACTTTCGCGGCGCACCTTCGCATCGAAATTCACGCCGCCAGTTTTGAGGCCGCCATATTTCAAAATCGAAAGCATCGTGTAAGTCGTGAGATAAATGTTCGTCGGAAACTGGTCCGTGTCCCAGCCGAGCAGTTCGTCACCCGTGTTCGCGTCAATGGAACCCAGCGCGTTCGCCGCGCCAGCGACTTCCAATTCATGCTGCATCGTGTGACCCGCGAGCGTGGCGTGGTTCGTCTCGATATTCAATTTGAAGTGCGGCAGCAATTCGTATTCGCGCAAAAAGTTCAAGCACGCGGCGGCATCGGAATCGTATTGGTGCTTGGTCGGCTCTTTCGGTTTCGGCTCGATGTAAAACTGGCCCTTAAAGCCAATCTGCTTTTTGTAAGCAACGGCCATGTGCAGCAACGCGGCCAGATGATTCAACTCG
>JBEEMY010000384.1:0-3239 GCA_041192415.1 Verrucomicrobiota bacterium
GAAAGCGAAGACCAAGCGACAAATGAAATCCCGCTATCAGCTAATCTGGGGTTCGGTTTCTGTAGAATTATGGACCTAAGGGGTGGCTTAAGACCATTACCATGCCGTTGGCGACAAAACATTGGTTTGGTCTTATATCGGTCGGGTAGATTTTGTAACCACTTGACGTGGAATAACTAACCGCAGGTGACAAAAAGTGTCCGTAAGTCCACGGCTATTTCCCAGGCGTCGCTCCGCGACTGCCAAATAATCTTCGCGTAGCAGCCCGACGTGAGTCGGCTCTAAAATTTCCCCGCGTCAGGATTAGAATGAGCGGACTCATGTCCGCTGCTACCATCAAGAATTTACGGAAAAAGCACGCGGTAGAACTGGAACGGCGCGGCCTTGTTCGTCTCGTTGAACTGAATGAGGCCGTTCGTGCCGATGACGTTCGTCACGAGCGGAACCCAAGCGATGGGCGAGGCCAGATTGGTTGCCCGTTGCACGATGTAGCGGTTGCTCACCGCCCCACTTCCCGCCGCGAGCACAAACCCGCCGCCGGAATTGCTCAACACCAACGACGGCACAACGACGACATTCAATGCCGCCACGCTGCTCGTCACGCTGCCGCCGAAGTTGGTGACGATGACGGAATAATTTCCCGCGTGATTCGTCGCCGCCGGGATGAAGTTGAGCGCATTCGTCAGCGCGCCGGAAATGGCGCCACCGTTCGCGACGGGCACGCCGCCTTTCAGCCACTGGAAATTGAGCGGCGCACTGCCGGTGACACTGACACCGAACGCGGCGGGGTTGCCGGAGAAGACGTTGGTGTTGACCGGTTGCAACGTGATGGTCGGCGGCAGCGGGCTGACAATGATCGGCGTGAGGTTGCCGGAGAATTCCAGTTCGTAAGGCGACGCGCTGGAACTGCGCTGATAGATATACCAGTTCGCCGTAGACGAACTGCCGCCATAAAGCACGAGCCGGAAGGTGATGTTCGTGCCGGGCGGAACATTTTGCAGCGCGGCAACAAACGATAAATCAATCGGCGACAACGCCGCGCCGCCACTCGCAGAGGACGCGAAACTGATGTTGGTGATGTCGGTGAACGGGCTGCCATCGAGTGAATACTGGAGTTGCCCGGCGTTTACCGCCGTCGCGCCGCTGCGCCGGTAATCGAAGCGGCTGATGTTGGTGACGGACAGCGCGTAGCCGGCATTCGCCTTGAGCGCGAACGTCACCACATCATTCGACGCGATGGACGATGACGCAGACGCAGCGTTCAACCCGTTGCCGCCCCAGCCGCCGCCAGCCGCCGAGCCGCTCAAAGTGAAACCGCTGCCGCGCGTGAGACCGGCAGTGACGGTGACGTTGGTGGCATTGGTGCTCGCGGCCATCGGCGACGACCCGTAGCTGCTCAAGCCATTCATGTCCCAACCAATCAGCACGCCGCTGAACGCAACGGGATTCATCGTGGTCAACAACGCCGGACTGCTGGTCACGCTGCCGAAATTATTCGTCACGATGACGTCGTAATAACCGGCGTCGCCCGCCGTCACACTGGCGAGCGGATAATTCGTAGCCGTTGCGCCGGGAATGTTGTTGCTGTTCTTACGCCACTGATACAGCAGCGTCGGCACGCCGATAGCCGTCACGGAGAAGTTCGCGGGCAAACCAACTTGCACGGTCTGGTTGCTTGGCGATTGCATGATGACGGGCGCGAGAATCACCGTGAGCGTGGCGAGCGAACTGGTCGTCGCGCCGATGTTGTTGCTGACGACGACGAAATAATTTCCGGCGTTCGTCGCGGCCACTGTGGCGATGGAATAATTTGTAAGCGTCGCGGCTGGGATGCCGTTGGAATTGAAATACCATTGATACGCCAGCGAGCCACTGCCTACAGCGGTGACGGAGAAATTCGCGGGCGAACCGCCGATGACGTTGAGGCTCTGCGGCGGCGTCTGGATGGTCGGCGCCGCCGGACCGGTGCAACACACCGAGCCGATGAGGCTGACCGAATCCACCCACCAACCGGCCTGCGACACGCTGCTGTCCGAACCGCAACGCCAGCGGAACTGCACGTTCTGACCGGCAGCGGACGCGGGCAAATTCACGACGACGCTGCTGAAGGTCGCATTCGTGCCACTCCACGCAGAACGTCCGCCGAGCGGATTCGAGTAACCGGTGCTCAAGGTGGTGTTGTAGCCGCCGCTCGCAAAACTACCGCCCGCCGCGATGATGTCGGTGAACGCGCCCGCGCCGATTTTTATTTCCAACACGCCGCCGTCGTAGCCAACGCCGCTGCCGGATTCCAATTCGTAGCGATGCTTGAACGACAGTTGCGACGCGCCGGACGGCAGCGTGATGACGGCGGAGATGAGTTCGTTGGAGCCGGTGCTCGCGGCGTCCGTCGAATACGCGGAGTTCGGCAGCGTGTCGCGCTGCGTCGTGGTCGTGACCCACGCGGATTGCCCGCCGCCCGCCGTCGTGCTCCAGCCCACGGGGAACGCGGGCGCGGCGACGCTGTCAAAATTTTCCGTCTGCAACGTCGCCTGTGCGCCGAGCGGAATGGTGAAGGCAACCGTGCCGAGATTCGTCGCACCATCGGTGAGCGTGAACACCGGCGACACCGTGCCTCCGCAAACGCCGCTCGCGGTGAAGGTGAACGGCAGCGTGACGATGTTGCCATTGGTGTTCAGCGCGCCGTAGCTTTGCGCGCCGCTCGGACTGGTCACGCCGTTGGTCGCGAGCAAGGTAGCGATGAGATTGGTGGTGTTCACCGTGCCGAGATTTTGCAGCGAGAAATTCAGGGTGACGATTTCGCTTGGATCAACCGCGCTGTTGGGTGTGCCGCAATTCTCACTCACCAGCGAATAACCCGTGCCTTGAATCGCAGGCCCAGCCACCGGCGTGGCGTTGTAGATGACCAGCGCGTAATCCTGATCCAGCGACGGCGCTTCGTTTGGCACGCCGTCCGAATTGATGTTCGCCGCCGTGACCGTCACGGTGAATGGCCCGCTCACGCCCGCCGAAATGAAAACACATTCCACATTATTCTTCACATCGTTCGTGCCGCCGGTGACGGAAGCGGAGCCGGTGAATACATTTCCTTTGTAAGTATTGCCGCCGATGGTGACGGCGAGATCGAGGTTGTTGTTGTAAGCGTTGCCGGTGGTGTTGCCCGGCGCATCCGTCCACGCGAGCGTGACGCGGAAAGGTTTGGAAGTGTCGGCCACGAGGCCGTTGTTGGTGCGCGCCTG